>JAGLNZ010000568.1 GCA_023139225.1 Desulfobacula sp.
GCATATAACGATGCCAGAGGGATGTATCTTGTCGGAACAAATTTATGGCATCATAAAAGTGTCTTGAAAGATGCTAAGGGATATAACAAACAGGCTATCATTACAGATGGTTTTTTTGAAAACAGTCAAAATTTTGTTACAGCACAATTTGCAAAGCAATTTGAGTCTTTGTTTAATACAAAGCCCAAGTTCATAGAGGCTGTATCATATGATACAGCTTCCATCCTTTTTCTTACTGCCATGGATGAAACCATTGATTCCAGAAAAACTTTAAAGGACGCTCTTCAAGGTAATCGTATTTTTGAAGGTGTAACCGGTAATACCATTTTTGATAAGGATGGTACCGCCCACAGAGAACTTTTTCTTATGACGATCAAGAAAGGGGAATTTGTTGAAATCAGGCGGTGAAAAAAGCATCCTGGCCGGTTGCTTCCAGTACTGACTGCCAAAGCCTTCCGTGGGGGTCCATATTTTTCCTCTGCCCTGAAGAGGCATCCATGGGTACATGAACATAATGATTGTTCCAAAAGCTGACCAAAAGTTTGGTTTTTCCCGCCATTCCGGCATGAACTGCATCACGACCGAGAAAACCGCAGAAAACACTGTCATTGGCATTGGCCGGAAGGCTTCTGATAATATAGCTTGGGTCAATATATTTTAATGAGATGGGAATATCTTTTGCCTTAAACCATTGTGAAATTTTATCTTTGAGGAAAAGTCCAATATCCCGGAGCACAACATTACCGGAAGGATCAAATTCTTTTTCCTGATCATCAAATAAATTTTGACCGGCACCTTCAGCCACAATAACAACTGCATGCTTTCTATGAACAATTCTATTTTCAAGGGCCTGTAAGAATCCTGTTTTTCCATACAGAAAAATATCAACCTCGGGAATAAGAACAAAGTTGGCATCCTGCTGTGCCAGTGCGGCAGTAGCGGCCAGGAATCCGGAATGCCTGCCCATAAGCTTTATCAGCCCGATTCCATTGGGATATGCTTCGGCTTCGTTGTGGGCTCCTTTGATAGCAAGTGTTGCAACATCAACAGCAGTGTCAAATCCAAATGACCGGGATACTAAATAAATATCATTATCAATGGTTTTGGGAATGCCGATAATTGATATTTTTAAATGTCGCTTTTCAATTTTATCGGCTATTTTTTTTGATGCCATTAATGTTCCGTCACCACCCACCAAGAACAGAATGCCAATATTCATCCTTTCAAGACAATCAACAATTATACCCATATCCTGGGTTCCTCTTGAGGAGCCCAAAATTGACCCGCCCGTATTCTGGATTCCAGAGACGGTATCAGGGTTTAAATCCATTACATCATGTTCAAAATCAGGTACAAATCCTTGAAGCCCATGCCTGATTCCATAAATTGTCTTAACATTATATATGTGGTGAAGTTCCAATACAATGGACCGGATAATATCGTTCAAGCCCGGGCATAACCCGCCACAGGTTGCAATAGCGCATTTTAGTTTGCTTGGATCAAAATATATTTTTTCTCTTGGACCTGCCTGATCAAAACTGAGATTTTTTTTTAAACTGGCTTTCAGACGATTCATTTGAACATCAACAATTATCCTTGCTTCATCCGAAACAAACCTTTTTTCAGGCTCACCCGGTTTAGTGTTGCGTTTAAGAGGGGAAGTGATTTTTGCTTCACCAAGAATTGGGATATCAGTGTTAAAATCAAAGTTTTTCATTGACTCCCTCCATTAAATTGAAAAGATCCTTTTCCAAGAATATCATGTAAATGTAAAAGTCCGTCAAGTTTGTTATGCTTGTCTACAATGGGAAGCACTGTGATCTGATATTTTTCCATAAGATTTAAGGCATCATATAAAAAGGATTGGGCCGTTAATGTGCGGGGGTTTTTACTCATGACCGCATCAACTGATTGTGTGCTTAAATCATAAAGGTTTTTAGCTATGCAATGCCTGATATCACCGTCTGTAATAATCCCTTTAAGCTTTTGTCCTTTATCCAGAACAATTACCGCACCCAGCCTGAATTTATCCATTTCCTCGATAGCAAGACCCATGGAAGAGCCTGTCAATACGCACGGTGCAGTGGAGGCTTCAAACATGATTTCACCAACCCTGCAGGAAAGGCGCTGTCCCAGAACTCCTCCCGGGTGGGATTTCATGAAATCGCTTTTATTGAATTTTTTTTTGGTAATTAATACCACAGCCAGGGCATCTCCCATGGCGAGCTGGGCCGTAGTGCTGGAAGTCGGTGCCATGTTAAGGGGACAGGCTTCTTTTTCAACCCCTGTATCAATAACGATGTCACATATTTTTGCCATGCTGGAATCGGTTCTTCCTGTAAATCCGGCAAGCTTGCATCCAATGTCTTTGATCACAGGAAGCAATTGGTTGAGTTCACTGGTCTCACCACTATTGGAAATGGCTATAAAAACATCATCACGGCTCACCATCCCCAGATCACCATGAAGGGCTTCTACCGGATGTAAAAACATTGAATTTGTTCCGGTACTGATCAGAGTGGCAACAATTTTTTTGCCAATAAGACCTGATTTTCCGATTCCCGAGATGACAACCCGACCGGTAGAGCTGCATATTGTATTAACAAGCTCTTCAAAAGAGGCGTTAATATTTTGAGTTAATTTTAAAATACTGTCTGCTTCTATTTTTAATACTTCTTTTGCTTTTTCTATTATCATGATTGAATTTTATTTAGCTCTTTAATTAATTGAACGGTTTGAATTATTCATATTATATACAATACTCAAACCTTTTTTCATATAAAAAAATTACAGGAAATTTTTCAATAGGATCGCAAATGGATTTATAACATTTCAGGTGTGCCGGCAGGGGAAAAGGCAATGCTTTGGGCTAAACTCCGCCGGACATCCATGTCCGGCTACGAGGTGAAATCGCTGCTCTTAGGCGTCGTGCCTCCGCAGCGATTCAAACCCGCCCAAAGCATCACCTTCCCCCCTGCCTCTGCCGAAGATCCTTTGAAATCACGTTGTTATATTATAAAAAATAATACTGGGAAATGGCCGGGCATGATGCCCTTGGCCATATAATTGAATAAAAAGTTCAAAGCTGAAAAATCCCCATATACCACATATTGAGGTTCCTATATTTTGTCTGAACTGAGCCTTTAAAATACCAGTGAACGCTGATAAATAAGGCCTCATCCTAAGCTGTTATAGAC
>JAGLNZ010000569.1 GCA_023139225.1 Desulfobacula sp.
CTGTGATGATTTATTCAAGCCGGATTCCCGCAATCTAAAAAGGCAAAAATTCTGTAGAAAATCAGAATGTAAAAAAGCCAGCAAGCGATACAGTCAAAAAAAATGGTTAAAAAAACCAAAAAATAAAGACCACTTCTCAGGCCCTGAAAATGTCATCCGTGTTCAGCAATGGCGCCAGCAAAATCCAGATTACTGGAAGAGGAAAAAATCCCCAAAAACCAATTCCTTAATTGAAGGTGCGTTACAAGAGACCTTATCAATGAAGACCATTACTGGTAAAGAGATTTCAAGTGATTTAATGCAAAATACGTTACAAGATTCCTTATCGGTTGAAAGCCTTGTCATTATTGGCTTTAATACCCAGTTAAATAAATCTGCGTTACAAGATATCATTGATTTCACAGATCAGAGAACAGTAAAATTAGTGCTGGATGTTCTTAAAAAACTGATTGATCAAAAAAAGGGGGCTCAATATGGGCAAATACTTTTCTTCCCAGGAACTTTATAGATTACGAAATTCGATACCGATAGATGTTTTAATCGACAAAGAATTGGCTATCCCATCCAAAAACATTGAAGGCTATTTCCGTTTTCTCTGTCCCTTGTGTAATGAGTTTCAAACAGCGGTCAATCCTAAAACCAACCTGGGCAGATGCTTCCGGTGTGAGAAAAATTTTAATACCATTGATATGGTAATGGCCTGGCATAGCATCGGGTTTGTCGACAGTGTAAAATATCTTCAGACAATTCTAAAATAGGATGAGCCGATACTGTAAAATACCTGAGGAGTTCAGGGTAAAGCAAGGTGTGCTGCCGGCAGAATACGAGCAATACCTTTGTTATTATAGAGTTCAAGTTCGAAGGGTGCATTCAGTTTATTGTATGAGGAATATACTATCCGGTCTCAATCTCTATTTGCAAAAATCAGGCAGTGCTCTTTGTAAGATATCAATCGAACAGATCGATCAGTTTTTAGCGTTTTATAATAAAAATTATGCTCCTGCAACATGCAGGGTTAATAGATCATATCTGCGTGAATTTTTAAAATATCTTCACCGGAATGCCTACATCAAAAAGGACCTTGCCCCGTTAGTCAAAAGTCCGCCAGAGTTTGCACGTTCAAAACCACCAAAATTTTTACGTCCAAAAGAAGTCCGGAGATTGTTTAGCAGTCTTGATCTTTCTGTTTCAAAGGATCTTCGCACCTATGCGACAATGCACCTGGCGTACTATCTGGGGCTGCGTCCAAGGGAAATCAGCTTGATAACCCTGGATGATATCGCGTTCAGACAAAAAGAAATTTTCATTCGATCCAGAAAAAATTATAGTCCGGCTCATCTTCCGCTTCTGGATGACACGATCAAAGCAATTACCGCTTATATCGTTGGAGGGAGGCCGAAAAGCGAACACCGAATTCTTTTTTTACAGCTTGTTCCGCCTTATCATCCTGTAAATATAAAAAATGATATCACCCATTATATCCGGGAATGCATGCAAAAAAACAATCTTTCGGCAAGTACCTATTGGTTACGTCATTCATATGCACAGAATCTTTTAGAGTCGGGCGCATCTATTTATGAAATTAAAGAAATGATGGGCCATAAAAGCATCGACT
>JAGLNZ010000057.1 GCA_023139225.1 Desulfobacula sp.
ATTTTATCCATATGCTCAAAAATATGGACATCTTTTTCAAGGTGGCCAAACATCATTGTGGCACTGGATCTCATTCCCATAAGATGGGCCTGGTGCATCACTTCAAGCCATTCATAAGAACTGCACTTATTTGGGGAGACTTTTTGCCGGATATCATCACACAAAATCTCGGCTCCGCCGCCGGGAATGGAAGAAAGGCCGGCCTTTTTTAAGATTAATATGGTTTCACTGATGGACAGGGAAGACTTCTTTGCAATAAAATCTATTTCAGGAGGAGAAAATCCGTGAATATGAATATCAAAATTTTCTTTAATATACCTTAACAGATCAACATAATAATCAATACTAAGATCAGGGTTCATGCCGCCCTGCAACAGAATCTGCGTACCGCCAAGGTCTATGGTCTCCTGGATTTTATCAGTGAGTTCCTCTTTTGAAATAACATATCCTTTATCCTGACCATGATCCTTATTGGGCGGTTCAAAGAATGCGCAAAACCGGCAGCCTGACACGCAGATATTCGTATAATTGATATTTCTATCCACCACATAAGTGACAATTTTATTTGGATGATAAAAAAACCGTTTTTGGTTTGCAAGAGTTGCAAGGGTTAAAAAATCAGCCTGCCTGAATAAAGCAAGGCCTTCATTGATATCAATTCTTTGATTTTTTTTAATTTTCTCAATAATATGATTTAATTTGTTCATTATATTCACACAATCATTTAATCGGATGATAGAAAGAATCCCGTTCAACAGGTTCAAGCCCGGCTTTAGTAATCATGTCCTCCATTTGATCTTTTGTAAGACCTTTGGCGGATTTAGCACCGGCCATGTGGGTAATCCTCTCTTCTATAATCGTCCCATCCAGATCATCAGCTCCAAAACTTAAAGCCACCTGGGCAAGTTTTTCGCCTATCATCACCCAATATGCTTTAATGTGAGCAAAATTATCCAGCATCAGACGCGCTGCTGCCACATTTTTCAAATCATCCACTGCAGTTGTTGGAGGGAGGTGGGAAAGCTTGGTATTTTCGGCATGAAATGCCAAGGGGATAAAGGCGGAAAACCCGGCTGTTTCATCCTGTAATGTTCTCAGCGAAATGAGATGATCCACTCTTTCTTCAATGGTTTCAATATGACCGTACAACATGGTGGCATTGGTTTTAATCCCTGCCTTGTGAACAGCCCTTACAATCTCAAGCCAACGAACGTGCCCGATTTTTTTGGGAAACAATTCTTTATGGACCCTTGAATTCAATATCTCTGCCCCGCCGCCCGGCATCATTTCAAGCCCTGCATCCTTAAGTCTTTGAATGGTATCTTCCAAAGAAAGTCCGGCAAGATTGGACAAATAATCAATTTCCACACAGGTAAATGCTTTAATGGTGGCATTCGGTCTGACCCTTTTAACTGTCTTTAAAAGATCAATAAAATATTCAAAACTTAAATCAACATTGAGTCCCCCGACAATATGCAATTCATTAACCGGTTCATCAATACGCTCCAAAAGTCTTTTTTCAATCTGGTCAATAGACCAGACATAGGCGCCTTTTTCTTTGCGGTCCCTGGCATATGCGCAAAACCGACACCGGTTCTTGCAAATATTGGTATAATTTAAATGCTGATTATAAATATAGAACGCCTTATTGCCGTGCAAAGACCTTCTGACATGGTTTGCAATCAGCCCCAAACCGATCAAGTCATGGGTTTCATAAATACAAATCCCGTCTTTCTTGGAAAGACGGGAACCTTTTAAGACTTTTGAATAAATACTTTCAAGCCTTTTATCAATAAAAGATATCTCCATTAACGTCTCTTTCTTCTTCTAACCACCTTTTTCTTCTTTTTAGGTGCTGATTTGGTTGCTGCCTGAGCCATTATCTGTTTTGGATCAAACAGATTGTCTTGGGCATATGAACAGGATGCGCGGGGACATTTGAGTCCTTTTTCACCGCTGGGTGTCATGGTTTCCGTTAAAAATGAATTTTTACATAAAGGGCACTCAAAATGATAGGGTTTATCCCAGGAAACAAATCTGCAATCCGGCTTGGTACATGAAAAAAACTCTTTTCCCTTTTCCGTTGTTTTCGAAACAATCTCCCCGTCTTTGCAGAGGGGACAAGGCATTGTCAGATCACTTTCAAAGGCGGCAATCTGAGATTCGATATCTTCATCTGCCTTGGAAACTTTTCTTGTTTGTTCTTCCTGGATCTTTCCTTGCCTGATTTCTTCTTCACGTTGCAGTTTTTGTTCTTCATCTAATTTAAGCCTTTCTTCCAAAGCCTTTAACTGTGCTTCTTTTTCTGCCATCTGGGCTTCACGGGCTTCTAACTGGGATGCCTTTTCCTCTGATTTGACTGCTTCCTTTTGGGCTGCCAGAAGCTGTTTTTCCCTTAGTTCAATTTCTTGGAGCTGCCTTGCGGCTTCCTTTGCTGCCTCTTCCGCCTCCCGTATTTTTTCATCCTTTTCAGCCAGTTCTTTGGCAAGCTCTGCGGCTTTTATTGCTGCTTCCTCCGCCTTTTTAATTTCTGCTTTTTGAGCTTCCAGCTCTTCTTTTGAGGGGCCTTTATCAAAAACATCCTTTACTTTTAATTGCCCGGGTGAATCAAGGGACCGTTTTTTTCTTGTTTTGATTAACTTTGACAGACGATTAAAATTATCTTTTTTTAGTTTCCGGGAAATTTCCCTAGACTGGCTTGAAGCTGCAGCACTGCCTGAAACCATTTGGGAAGCTTTTTCCTGTGCCCTGTCCTTTGAAACAGACACCCCGCTGCTTTTCAGACTGGCTGCAAAGCTTTGTTTTGCAAGTTCAAGGCTTTTTCTTCCTGAATTCACCTCAGCATTCATTTGAAGAACAAAGGCAACCAGGTTCATACCCTGCATTCCCGGAAACATGCTGTCAAGAAAACCGACCGTCATAAAGGCCGGCATTTCAGATTTTAATTCCCCTTTAGAATCGGTAGTGATATATCCTTTGCTTAAAACCGAATCAACCGTCTTTTCAAGAATTTCATCTTTTTCAAGCCCAATGTCTATCAGTTCGTTAATAAATGATTCTTTTGTATATCTTTCAGGCGGAAAATCCGTATATTGCTTGATCTCTCTTTCTTTCTCCACAATAAGGGTTATACAGGATATGCTTGCCAGATTAAATGACATCATTGCTAAATTTGAATCCACATCCAGCAAAGCTATAATTTCCTGGGCAAGAATTTCATCCAGCTGGTCTCTGACAAATTCGGGACTCAATTCTTCATTTTGTTTAGCATCCGCGACCATTATTCACCTTCCTGATTTGTTTCCGGCTGATTTGTTTCCGGCTGATTTATTTCAGAAATCATATCCGCTATATTTGAAGCCATCTGAGCCACTTTATCATCCTTGTCAGGACTTATTGGAGGGGCAGTATTCTCTTTTTGAAGCAAATCGTCTTCTTCTTCAAAATCATCTCGCAGGGTTGAAATCTCTAAACATTCGCCTTGCCTGTTAAAAATCACAGATAATGGGACCTTAATTTCAAAATCAAATTTATAGGCTATATTATCATTATACACTATCAAATCGCCATCTTTGTAATCTATTTCTTCCTGGAGTGTGAAACTGTGTTTCTCAAGAAGCATTTTCTCAATGGCTTCCCAGTCTAATTCTGCATTTATTGTGTCAATAAATTCTTTTTCACTTTCCTGAATAGTCTCCGGATTTGTAAGTTTCATAAAACACCTCTCTAATTGAAGAAAAAATGCATTTCCTTTGCAAAACTTAAATACGCTTCAGCTGCCGGGCTTTTAATATCATGCAATGCTACAGGAATCTTTAAATCAATTGATCTTTTAATATTGTCATCTTCAGGAATAAAAGCGTCATAAACCATTTGTTTTATATCCGACAAATTCTGATTTTCAATAAAGGAACGGATCTCTTCCTTTGTCTCACACCTGTTGAAAAGAAGCCCGGCTATTTTCAAGGGAACATTATGAGTTGTCCGAATATATTTTACCAGTCGCAGCAAACAATGAAAATCCTCGACTGAATTGTGATGAGCAGACATGCATACCAGCAGCCAGTCGGCTGCTGTCATGGCCATAACACTTAAAAAGCTGTATGAAGAGGGTGAGTCAATAATAATATATTCATACTTGTCTTCAACATCTTTTAAAAAAAGATGCAAAATTTTTTCATTTCCAGGATTTTTTGCTAATTTCAAGGCGGCTTGAAACAAATTAAATCCTGCGGGCATCATATTCAGGTAATTAACTTGAGTTTTTACGATCGCATCTGTAACCTTTGCTCTTCCAGACAACACCGATGCGATATCACAATTGTAATCCGAGCCCTGAATACCGCACCATCTGGTGGAACATCCCTGCGGGTCACAGTCTATCAAAAGTGTGTTTTTCTCAAATAAAGCAAGTGATGCAGCAAGATTTACTGCTGTAATGCTTTTGCCTGTCCCACCCTTCTGGCCTGCTATGGTAATTATTTTACTCATAACCATATATCTTTAGCACAATTATCAAAAAATTCAATCATATAGTTTAAATTTAAAGGTAACACCAAAATACCTCCAATTCCCAAATAAAAAAAATGATGAAATATTCACAGTGAGTTGAAATAATATTATGAATATATCATAATGCGAAACAATATCAAACTGCAAACAGGAGATTAAAACCTTTGGCGAATATATCCATCTCTCTTGAAGGGATAGACCAGGCAATTGCCAACCTTAATTACCGGCCAAATTCAGTAAAACAGAAAGCAATCCTGGCAATAATGGCTTTTTACACTTCTGAGGAGTCCATAAAGCAATTAGATTCAATTGATACGGACATTCTTATCAAATCCATCTGGGATGTCGGTGATAATCTTTCAAAAATCAAAGCAAAACGAAGAAATTTCTCAACTATCAAATCATCGATTAATGCGGATTTGGAAAAACTTTCCAAAAAAGGACGGAATCCTGAAAACATTATCATCACCGACTCTAATGTGTTTGATATGACTCAGGAAGCAAAAAATAATCTCCTCAGCTCTTTTACGGATGCAGTCAAAACCGGTGATATTGACCTTGATCAGGCTACCAATCTTCTAAAAACCGTTACAGCGTTTCTGGAAAATTTTCAATTGGAAGATACAGAGACCGACTCCAATGATATTGTAAACCAAATCAAAAAAATTCTGAATAAAATCACTGAAGATGTTCTTTCCGAAGAGGACCTGGAATCTACCCCGGGACTTAAAAGACTGAAAAAAGGCGCTGTTGACCTTGAAGAAATTGAGATAGATGAGGA
>JAGLNZ010000570.1 GCA_023139225.1 Desulfobacula sp.
GGGATAAGATATTTTGCTTCAAACAGGTTGTCAATTCTTACCACCACGGCATTAAAGTAAATCAGGATAATAGTGAACGGAATAAACAGTGAAAAGAATACCGGCATAAAAAAAAGTTTTACCTTAAGGTTGCTTGACCGGATTATGGACTGACAGGCAATGGATATCATGATCAACAGATAAATTGTATTTAAAACCGGTGAGTTGAATTTAAATAAGAATTCAAGATAAACCCCGACAAAACTCAACTGGATACACATTCTGATGATAGAGGTGAACATGGTTTTGTTTATTGTGAGCCTTAAGCGTCTGTTGATGTAGAAAACAGGGATAAGAAACACGGATAATGACATAAGTGATAAAAGATTAAGATCCTGGGCACCCAATTTATAACCACCCTTCTATTTTAACCGCATTATTTTTTTTCCAGACATTATCATGGGAAATAAGGATAATTGTTTTTTTTTGATCAAGGATATAATCTACTACTTTTTTTTTCATGGTATCATCGAGTGCTGACGTTGGTTCATCCAAAAGCCAGACAGGGCGGTCCATAAGAAAACAGATTAACAACCCTATTCTCTGGCGTTCACCACCGGATAACTCTTTGATGGTTTGGTCTAAAATTTTGTCGCTCAAGTCCAAAAAAGAGAGCAGAGCGTTTAACTTATTGCTTTTTAAAGGTTTTTTATGATCATATTCAAAAATTTCATTCAGCAGATGGTGTACTTTATCATTTTTAAGGTCAATATCCTGGCTTAAATAAAAAATCTGTTCTCTGATTTTTTTGATGTGAGCCTTTTCAATCCTGTGTCCATTAAAGGTAACATTTCCTGAGTCAATTTTTTCAAATCCCAAAAGAACTTTAAACAAGGTTGTTTTGCCAATACCTGATTTGCCTTGAAGTAAAAATTTTTCGTTTTTTTGAACAGTAAAATTTAGATTGGAAAAAACCACTTTATCTTTTCGTTTCAGATATACAGATTCAAATTTTATCATTTTGCCTGCCTTCAATCTCATGGAAAAGCTCTGCTGCCTTTTCCCCCGCATCTTTGAAAATTTCCAGTCCCAATGGAGTGATGGAGTAATATTTTCTTACCTTACCGCGTACAATCTGTTTTTCTTTAGTAAGCAGACCGCTTTGTTCCATCTTATTCAAGAGGGGGTATAAGGTTCCGGGACCGATGTTGTATCCATGTTTTTTAAGTTCTTCCATCATCCAGGTTCCGTAAACAGGATCCTGTTTTGTGTGGTGCAGAATATGTAACTGGACAAAACCGTGATAGAGTTTTTGCAATATCTTTTTTTTCATTTGCTAATCCGGGATTTAGTGTTTATCAATTATCGATATTGATTTTCAATATCGATAATTGATAAAGTAGCTTTGCTTTTCGATTTTGTCAAGCAACTTCAATGATTAGACGTTTATTTCCCGGTAAACTTAGGAATTCTTTTTTCCATGAATGCAGCCTGGCCTTCCTTTAAATCATCACTCTGAAAGCACTTTTGCATCAATTTTTCCGCTTTATCTAAATTGAATTGATTCAGCGCCATATCATTTTCAAACATGGTTATGATGTTTTTGATTCCTTTTAAAGACAAGGGGGCATTTTGGGTAATTTTCTGGGCATAGTCATGGGTAAAATCTTCAAGATCCGCTTTTGGGACCATATGATCCACCAGGCCCCTGAGGAGAAGAGTTTTACCCTGAAATATATCGGCGGTATAAAAGATTTCCTTTGTCCTTGCTAATCCAAAGGCTTCAATGAACTGTTGAATGCCTTCCGGGTGATAGGGCACACCTAACCTGGCCGGTGTCATTCCCAGTCTGATATCATCGGCGGCAATCCTGATATCACAGCACGCACAAAGATTAAACCCTGCACCAAATGCATGACCGTTCAGCATGGCAATAGTAGGGTAAGGAAATTTTTTTATAGTGGCAAAAGCCTGTAACATTACATCTGGCACTTCTTGTGGTGTTCCAGGCAACTGATCGACAGGGATAGCAGCAATATCATATCCTGAAGAAAAGGTCTTGTCACCTGAACCTCTTATCACTACACACCGGATATCATCATTTTTTGAAAATATTTCCAGAGTCAGGTGAAGATCCATGAGCAGTTCAGGTGTGAGTGCGTTTCGTTTTTCAGGATAATGAATGGTCAGAAAGGCAATAAACCCTTTTTTTTCAATCAAAAGCAAATTATCCGTATTTTTCTTCATCTCAGAACTCCTTGATATT
This sequence comes from Desulfobacula sp., assembly GCA_023139225.1. Lineage (GTDB taxonomy): Bacteria > Desulfobacterota > Desulfobacteria > Desulfobacterales > Desulfobacteraceae > Desulfobacula. Next base: position 2,246 of record JAGLNZ010000570.1, read on the forward strand.
CTAAATAGAGCTGACTTGCACTATGCCTGGTTCCGGCGCTTGTGTATTTCAATGTATTGTCTGACCTGACTGCCTGACTGAAAAATGCCAAAATGACCTTCACATAGAATATCTGCTTCCAAATCCAGAAGTTTTTGCATGGATAATTGATAGTCTTGAAGATCAGATAAAAAATTTTTATTAAAAGGGCCGTGAAGATCCTGACCAAATAGTACCTTTTTATCTTCTGTTTCAACGAGAACCGATATTGATCCGGGTGTATGGCCAGGCGTGTGGAGGCATTGAAAATCATAGTTGCCAAGTCTTAGGACAGTGTCTGAACGAAATTTTTGATACAATTTAACCGGTTCAAACCTTACGCCGTACCAGGATGCTGCTGTCCGGCCGTCATGACCGGATTCTTCAATGGGAACGGCGTCTAATTCATGGGCATAAAATTTGATGTCCGGCAATTCCCGGCTCAATTCAGCGCAGATACCAATATGGTCAATGTGGCAATGGGTCAGGATACAATGCCGGATATCTTCAAACCGCATTCCATGGGAATCGATCTGCTTGATCATGTCCAGATCCATGCCTGCATCAATCAGGACCAGCCCCTGGTCGCTTTGTGTATCCACCAGATAAACAGAGCACTCATTGTCGCCCACATGATAAATGTTTTTAATGATTTGCTTCATTGGTAAGCGAATAATAAATTTATGATTTGCGGTCAAGCAAGAAAAGTATTTTTTATTCAAATTTTGTTGAAATATATTTTTGGTATCCCTGATAATTTAAACCTTGGAATACTCAGTACTTCTTTTTGATTCTTTTACCTGATTAGGCTGTAGAGGAGTTTAATCTCCTGGTCCCATATGGTGTCATCCGGGGTCTCCAGAACCATGGGAATGTCATTGAAACGCGAATCGTTCATAATGAATTGAAAAGGAACAAGCCCGAGAGATCCTTTTCCGATGCTCTCATGCCTGTCAACCTTGCTCCCAAGAGGTTTTTTTGAGTCGTTCAGGTGCATGGCTTTCAGAAAGCGGATGCCCACGATCCTGTCAAACTCCTGAAGGGTATGCTCAAACGCCTTTTCAGTCTTAATATCGTAACCGGCTGAATAAAGGTGACAGGTATCTATACAGACCCCGATTCGGTTTTTATCAGTTACATTTTCAATAATTCGGGCCAAGTGTTCGAACCTATATCCCATATTGGTTCCCTGACCGGCAGTATTTTCGATAACCGCTATGACACCGGTTGTCTGATTCAGAATCAGGTTTATTGATTCAGCGATCCGTTCAAGACAACTATCCGGATCTATTTTATTCAAATGACTTCCCGGATGAAAATTCAGGTACTCAAGGCCCAGATGTTCGCAACGCCGCACCTCATCGAGGAAAGCAGCCCTTGATTTATTGAGGGCCTCCTGTTCAGGATGCCCCAGATTGATTAGATAACTGTCATGGGGAAGAATATATTTGGGAACATAACCTGCATTTTTACAATTATCCTTGAATCGGGCGATATTTTTTTGGGTCAAAGGAGGGGATGACCAGCGTCTCTGGTTTTTGGTGAACATGGCAAAGGCTTTTGCTTTGATTTTTTGAGCATTTTCAGGAGCGTTTTCTGCGCCACCGCTAATACTGACATGGGCTCCGATGTATTTCATTTTTTCCCTTTCAGCAGTCTTTCATTGATGTACTGATATATCAAGCACCATCTTTACCGTCAATGGATTCTTGAAAATTGGCATAGCTTCCCATATCACTAAATTTTATACAAAAAAGCTGTATTTTTAGAAATAGTTGTAAAAAGAAACCTTTGGTGTTAAATTGAAACCATAAACTAATTAAGGGGGGTTTATGGCAACTGCAGTAAAGGTATCCGATGATCTTTTTGAAAAAGCAAAAATTAAATCAAAGGTATTTAAAAGATCAATCGCAGGTCAAATTGAATATTGGGCAAAAATAGGGCAAATGATTGAAGACAATCCAGATCTTCCACTACCGTTCATACAAGACGTCTTGGTGGGAAGAGAAGAAATAAAGGCCGGTCAAGGAACTCCATATGTTTTTGGTGAGGGGGAATGACCGATATTAAAGAAATAATCCAATCTTCTGTTTTTGCT
>JAGLNZ010000571.1 GCA_023139225.1 Desulfobacula sp.
AGCCTGTTATAGGTCTTCTCCCATTCTTCCTTGTATTTTGTGTAGAGCAGGTCGTTTTTGATATATGGTTTTTTTTCTTCAAAAGAATGCTGGCGGGGTTGGGTTTTGTTTATCAATTTAAAAATATAATAAGCATCCCGAATTTTATGAGGGCCTGAAACCGTGTTGGTTTCAAGGGATGCAATGACAGGCTGCCAGTCTTTTCTGAATTTTGAAAGAGCCCTGCTGCCGATATCCCCTTCACGGTTTTTTGATTCTTTATCTATTGAATATTCAGCTGCCGCCCCGCTAAAATCAGACTGCCCGAATTTTATTTTTTTCATTGCCGCCCATGCCGGTTCCGATGTTTTGGTCTTGATCATCTTTACATTGTATATTGCTTTGGTTTTATAATTATCTTTGTGCGCGTTATAAAATGTGTTCAATTCCTCTTTAGTAAAATCATCCTTATTAATTTGGGGTACAAGACTCTCCTGCATAACTTTGAGAAACAGATCCGCCATAAATTCATGAATCCGGGCCCTGATCCTGGGATCAAGATGCAGCTTTTCATCAAGACCCTTTGTAATGATCATTTCCATGTTAAGCGCATGATCAAATACTAATTCAGAAGTAAGCTCTTCCGGTTTATTTTTAAATGTCCGGCTTTTTTTCAGGTTTGTATAATGCGCATCAAGATCCAGGGTTGTTAAACCTCCTCCCTTGAATTTAACCACATAGTTTTCATTCCCGCTCTTTTTGCAGGAGGTAAATGCGATTAAAACTATAAGTAAAAATAAAGGTATAAAAATAAATTTTTTCATGGAAAAAACTCCGTTTTTTAATTTTTTAGTTATTTTAAATATTTAAAGCTGTTTTGTTTACTGTGCATGTGAATACATACTAAGCATTCCGGCAATAAGTCCCCAGGCCACGTAACCCACAAGACTACCTAAAATAATAATTAATGCCGGTTCTATCATTGCCGTCATCTTTGCTATTTTATTTGTAAGGATTTTTTCATGCAAATCCCCCACTGTAACCATGGATTGGTCCATAAGACCTGTCTGTTCACCGACTTTTATCATTGCCACAACCATTGGCGTAAAAAAATTTTGCCCCCGAAGAGCAGATGAAAGAGTTTCTCCTGCAACTACTTTTTCATTCATCCTTGCGATCAGTCTTTTAACTTCCAGATTCGGAACCGTGTTCCCTACAGCCTTAAGCGCGTCTATAAGTGTAATTCCGCTTTCAAGAAGAGATGCAAAAGTCTTGGCAAACTGAACAATAACCCCGTAACGCATCACAGGACCCAGGACAGGAATATGTATCTTGAATCTGTCTATATAAAGCCTTGTGCTTTGGGTTGTCATGAGAATAATAATCGAAATAGTTAAAATAATAATTCCAATCACTATTCCCACTATATTGGTTTGCAGGAAACCTGCAATATCCAGAAGAAACTGTGTGTTTGTCGGAAGTCTGCGTCCCTGCAGAAGCATTGCAAATTTGGGTATTACAAAACCCACAAGAAATCCAACAACTATCATGGTAACGATAAAAACAACCGTGGGATAAATCATGCTGATAATCATTTTTCCTCTTAAAGCTGCACGGCTTTCAAGAAAATCGGAAATTCTTTCAAGCACAACATCAAGAATTCCGCCAAGCTCACCCGCTCTTATCATGTTTGTCACCAGGGGCGAAAATATTTTCGGATACCCGGCAAATGCATCACTTAAAGGAATTCCGCTTTCTATATCGGATTTTATATTTAACAGGGCATTTTTCATTGTCCTTGTTTCCGCCTGCATCTGAAGAATACCCATTGCTTCTGAAATGGTTACATTGGAACTGATCAAAGAGGAAAACATTCTAAAAAAAAGAATGATTTCTTTTGTTCCCACACCCCTGCCAATGGTGAAACCTTTTTTACCGGCCGCAGCTCCTTTCAGTTCAATTAATTCCTGGACAATAAAGCCCTCTGCCTGCAAAAGTCTGCCGGCAGCGCCTTCATCAGGAGCGTTAACTCTGCTTTTTACCTTATTTCCTTCAGGGTCAATTGCGATGTATCTAAAAATTGCCATTGTGTTAAAATTCCATTAATTTAAAGTAATACGCATGATTTCTTCCGGTGTTGTAAGACCTTGTTTTATCTTTTCCAGTCCATCATCCCTCATGGTCATATAATCGGTTTCTTTCTGGGCATAAGTCCCAATTTCCTCAAATGTGGCTCTCTGTATAATCATTTTACGTATTTTCTCATCCACACATAAAAGTTCAAAAACACCCATTCTTCCCTTGTAGCCCATGGTGCAGTTGTCACAGCCTTTTCCCCTTTTAATTTTAAAATTTTCATGTTCGCCAAGTTTGAGCATGGAAAGCTCGGATTTGCTTATATCCTGCAATTCACCGCAAAAAGGACATACTTTTCTTACAAGCCTCTGGGCAAGTACTGCCCGGACAGAAGCTGCCACAAGAAAAGGTTCGGCCCCCATATCCATCATTCTGCTAAAAGAGCTGGGTGCGTCATTTGTATGAAGTGTGGATAAAACCAAGTGACCCGTAACCGCAGCACGAAGTGAAATATTAAGGGTTTGCGAGTCCCTGATTTCTCCAACCATTATTATATCAGGGTCCTGCCTGAGAATTGATCTCAGGGCATTGGCAAAGGATATTTTTTCATTGGAATCAACCTGGGTCTGATTTATTCCGCGAAGGGAAAGTTCAACAGGATCTTCAATGGTTGTAATATTGGTGCGCTCGCTTCTCATTGCCTGGAGAGATCCGTATAATGTGGTGGATTTGCCTGATCCCGTGGGCCCGGTTACCAGCACAATGCCGTATGGGAAAGCAAGGTTATTGTTGAAAGATTCAAGCATGGCAGGCCTCATGCCGAGAGTCTGCATTTCTATTATTTCATCATAGGGAGGAAGAAGTCTTAACACTGCTTTTTCACCATTGATAACAGGAAGTATGCTGACCCTGACATTGACTCCGTCTATGGAAAGATCTATAAGCCGGGGTTTGAAATGAAATGAACCATCCTGAGGCTTTCTTCTTTCAGCGATATCAAGTTGTGCCATTACCTTGATTCTGGAAATAAGCTTTCCCGCCATTTCAAATGGAAGTATTTCAGTCTTTTTCATTATACCGTCGATCCTGAAACGAATGATTAATTCATCACGCTCAGGTTCCACATGGATATCAGAGGAACCTGCATTTATTGCCCGTATCATTATTTTTTCAAACAGCTCAATAATAAATGTGGTATTCTCCGGTATTATTGCAGCTTCGGGTTTTATTGTGGTGTCAAAGCCTTTGCTGTAATAATAATTTTGAAGTTTTTTAAGGTTTTCCAGGGATGTGAGTACCAGCTTGACCTGTTTATGTGCCAGGCGGGACATGTTTTGAATAACGGCTTTGGGAACAGGCCCGGAACAAGCAAGCAAAACTTCGTTGTTTTTACCTAAGTCAACCGGAAGCACACCGGTTTTAAGGCACATCTTCTGGGGAATAAGATAAATTACTTCCTGATTTATTTTATTTACCATTTCAGATAATAGAGGAATTCCCAAAAAGCTTGAAAGATCCTCAAGAAGCCTTTGGGGGTCAAGATGCCCTTCTTTTACCGCGGCAATGCCTATTTTTTCTCCAATGATTTTTTGTCTGGATACAAGTTTGGAAAGTTGTTCCTTTGTTATTACAGACTGTCCAACAAGATACTCTCCAAACCTTTCTTTTCGTGCCATATTTTTTACCTGTTAAACCATTTTTTTTTCTTTACAGTCAATGTTGCGGTTTCATTCTTTGAATCAAGTAAAAGACGCTGCTTCATGAGATTTTTATTTTTTGCTGCCAAAAGAGCAGTCTCAACAGTGATTTTCCCATCTTTCACAAGTTTTATAAGACATTGTTCCATGGTTATCATTCCTTCCTGAACCCCTGTTTCAATGGTGGAATAAATCATGTCATCCTTTCCCTGGCGTATCAGGTTGGATATTCCGGGTGTGGAAAACATGATCTCCACAGCAGGAAGTCTTCTGGTATTTGAAACATCTGGTAAAAGTCTTTGTGAAATCACGGCTTTCAGGGTTGAAGCAAGCTGCTGTCTGATCTGGGACTGCTCTCCTGCAGGGAAGGCACCCACAAGACGGTTAAGTGTTGATACGCAGTCACGCGAATGAAGGGTGGAAAAAACAAGATGTCCTGTTTCCGCTGCCATGATTGCCGTGCTCATGGTTTCAAGATCTCTCATTTCTCCAACCAGTATTACATCGGGATCAGCTCTCAAGGCATCTCTCAAGGCTTCTGAAAAGGAAGGAACATCCGAGTAGAGTTCCCTCTGGTTAATAATGCTTTTATTGTTTTGATGAACATATTCTATGGGGTCTTCTATGGTTATAATATTATGCGCAAGCGTTGAATTGATTTCATGTATGATGGTTGCAAGGGTTGTTGATTTACCAGAACCTGTCACACCGGTTACCAGTATAAGTCCGTCCCTTAAATAAGGCAGTTTGGAAAGGCTTTTTGGAAGGCCGAGACTTGAAAAAGTCGGAATTCCCGCAGCCAGCAGTCTGCACACCACAGACAAAGATCCCCGCTGGTAATAAGCTGCAATCCTGAATCTTCCCACATCATTGATGCTTACGGCAAAATCAACAGAACGTCTGGATTCAAGTACCTGTCTGTATCTGTCCGTAAGAATTTCATCTATCAGGTTCTTTATATCCAGGGATGTGTAAGCCACATGATCTTTAAGCGCTTGAATTTTGCCCTTAATCCTGTACATGGGCGGCATATTGGCTGTAAGGTGAAGGTCAGACGCTTCCAGTCTTAACGTCTGTTCAAAAAGAGCTGTCATATTATCTATTTTTATCCCAGGGATCGGAATTTCCACGCACGCACCCATTTTATCACCTCTTTGCTGTTTTAAAATCAATCAGCCAGTAAATTATCTTTGTTTTTTATAATCATTTGATTTGAACTTTTTTTATTAAGGAAATTATTGGTCTCAGCCCGTGCAAGTCCGGGGTGTGTTATAATATGCGGTGTAAGAATTATAATTGTTTCTGTTTTTTTCTTTAACTTGTTTTTTTGTTTAAAAAGAAATCCAAGCAAGGGAATATCTCCCAACACCGGCACTTTTTTTTCGTTATCATCAATGGTTTCCCTTATAATGCCGCCAAGGACTATTGTCTGACCTGATTTTGCAGTTACAATGGATTTGATTTCACTTTTATTAATTCCGTCAAGAGGGAAATTTATTACATTCCCGTTATCATCTGACAGACCAATGGAAACAACATTAAACATGGGTGAAGAGATTTCAGTCTCGATTTCCAGGGTAATAGTATTATCCTCATTAATAAATGTAGACATTTCAATTTTTGTTCCGAGTTCTTCACGTTTTATATCAACAATAAAAGTATTGATGGTGTTTCCGCTGTCGCCTATGGGTATTGTTTCCTTTTTTACATCATCCCTTAACGGCACTTCTTCTCCTACAAAAAAATCCACCTTGCTGTTGTTTGCACACATGAGAAACGGAGAGGAAATGGTATTTGCCCGGCCTTCACTTTCAAACAAAGAAATTCTTGCCTGAAGACTTTTAAAGTTAAATGCCAGCCCTGCTGTTGATGCGGAAGTCACTCCTTCAAGAAGATTTATTCCAACTCCTTCATATATGGATTTTGACGGATCAATCCTGCTTTGAACCGGATTTCCCCCATAATCACCATAGCTGAGCTGAAAAAAACTTTCAAAATCATCTTTCAGGGTTATCTGGAGTATTTTCACTTCAAGCAGAACCTGGCTTGTGGGTGTATCAAGTGCCTCAATGATCTTTGCCATTTCATTGACCAGGCTTGCATCCAGGGATCTTGCAATAATGCAGTTATTTCTTTTAAAAACCGTGAGTATGGCAAGAAGCGGCTTGTCGCCTGTTTTTGATCTGATTTGGTTTTTGTCGCTTTTTTTTTCTTTAAAAGAATCAGTATCAAGGTTTTTTCTGCTCTTATTGCTCTTGTCCGGCCTGTTAGTTTGAGAAACTATATTATTCATGAAAATTATTCTCTGGGAAGAGCCGGTATCCAGTTTCGGGCCCTTATATTCCCCTGTTAAGGAAATATTTTCTTCCGGGTCAATATGGCCGTAAACTTTTTCGTCTTCAATTGCCGAAAGATAAACCTCATCTCCCATTAATGCCTGTATGATCTTTGCCATATCAGCCGCATTTGTATATTTTATGTAAAAAGCGCGTGTATGTTCATTCTGACGTATCTCTATGTCTTTGACATATTCTTGTCTGGTCATAAGAGTAACAATATTATTGCCTTCCCTGTACCACAGGTCATTAAGCCTGCAAATGGTTTCAAGAGCTGTTCTCAAGGTTATATCCTGCATGAAAATATTGATTTTCAGATCTTCAACACTCTTTGTGGGAACAACATTATAACCGCACAGCTCTGTCAGCAGTTCCGTTATCTGTTTTACCGGAACGTCTTTAAGAATAAACGATCTGATCTTTTCCGACATTCCTTTAAGAGGTAGGGTATTATCTTTATTTATAAGCTGTTCAGCATCCTCATCCTCGACAACTTCACCTTTTATAATTTTTACAATAGGTGTTTCAACCTCAGGATAAAGGTCCTTTAATTTCGGATTTTTTGTTTCAACACCATTAATGATGAATTTGGTATTAAACGGGTTCTTTTTTTCAGGACAGGCAAGGTCTTTTACAGGAAAAGCAGTATTTTTTCCAACACAACCCGTAAGAAAGCTTATTGCTGTCAGTGTGATAAGAATAATTGCAAAATTTTTTCTTAAAATCATCTTAGTTCAACCTCATATGTTCTGCTGTTTTTCCCTTTAAGTACAATGCTCTTATTTTTTATTTCAATGAGTGTGAATTCATGCACAATGCCATTATGTTCAAGGGATATTCTGTCATTAACCGAGTATACGGAGGCTATTTCACTGTTATTGAGTTTTAAAATCGCAGTACCTTTTTTTTGCGTGGTTATAATGCCGGTTATAATGCACTGTTTTTTTGCCTGCGTATAATCATATAAATTCCGGGTTCTTACAGGTTCGTCAAAAGGGCTGCGATCCTGTGAATATGAAAATCCTGAAAA
>JAGLNZ010000572.1 GCA_023139225.1 Desulfobacula sp.
AAAAAATATGTTTTTGTTTTTCATCTAGTCCTGCCGCATATATTGTTAATAATTAGACCATTCATTAAATTCTTAATGTAAACTTCAGCCTGAGAAGGTTTTCTCCTGAATTTTCAAGAACTAGGTTCCTGATTTCTACTGCATCATTCAGATCCTCTATGTCTGTCATAAAAACCATAAAATTGTTGAATGATCCTTTTAGATCCATTTCAAAGGGTGCCCATTTAAAAAAACGACCTGCTGTACTTTGTCCTGGAATAATTGAAATAACACTAAGTTCGTTGGATTCAATGATTTTGTTTATTTCACTTATGAGTTGCGTGATTTCATCGGGATTGCCGGTTTTAACTGAAAGATTACTGCTCTTTTCACGAATTATTTTAAGCGTATTTTTATCTTTTTCAATTATCTTTTTCAATTGAAAAAGCGGTGGTATGTCTCTTACCTTGTTTAATTCGTTGACAATTTTATTCCTTTTTTTAAGGGTTGTTTGAAGCACCCTGGTCTGGGGGTCATACAAATATTTCATATATAAAAACGTGCACGCGATTATCAGGATTGCTGCCAGACCGAATTTTTCAAGATTGGTCATGGTTTTCATATGTTTGAATTTTTTGTTCCAATGGTTTGAACTGATATTTCAAAATAAAGTTTTTCCCTTTCATTTGCCTTTAAAGCTTTTATGACGGCAGAGGCACACCATTCAAAGTCCTGGAGAGAAGTGGCAAATTGTCCTATGGGATTAAGGTCAAAAGACCTTCCCTTTATTAAGAATATATTTTCTTTTTCTTTATCCTGACAAACTGAATCTAAAACAAGTTCCACAGGAAGAGCAGATGAAAATGCATTAAAATATTTGATCAGATCATTCAGTTTTTTATCAGCCTTGTTTTGTACGTAATTTATTTTATTCCTGGTATTTTTTATATCTGTTTTAATTATTTCATGTTCTTTTAAAAGAGTTTCATATTCCTGAATTTTTTCTTTATTATTTTTCAACTCACGGGAAAATTTTATTATTTCAGATTTAAACTGCCTTTCCTGGTATTTCATAAACTGATTATGCCCTAAAAGACCAAAAGCAATAACTCCTGTTGCAATAAGAGGCATTATATAAGCATTTTTTTTTATCCTTATATAAAGGGGATCAACATCATTAATTCCCACATCCTGGTATTCTTTTTTTTTAAGCTCCCTTATCCCGGCTCCAACGGCTGTGCCGAAAACAGCATCGCCGGGATCAGGATCTTTTGATGTGACTCCTGCTGTTTTTGAGATTAACAAAGGAGTTACTCCGCTTATTGCAAATTTTTTAATATATTGGGTTATTATGGGAATGGAAGCACCAGGACCTGTTAAAATCACAGGTTCTTGATCTGGTGCTTGTGAAAAAGTGAATTTCAGACTGTCTTCAAGGTCTTTTGACTCAAATTCATTCTCAAGATGAGATTTTATAGAGTCACAACTGAAATTAAGGGTATTGATCTGGTCCGGGTGTTTCCCCTTAAAAATTGCAAAATTGGAATAATCCCGGCCTATTTCAAGAATTGCACGGGGAGTGTCTAAATCTTCCATTAAAAGAGGCATGTAGAATGAAACTTCGGGTGGATATATTCTGACCAGTTTTAATCCTGCTGCCTTGAAACGTTCTTTTATTGCAACATAAACATTTTTTTCAATTGCACAGATATTGACAAGAATTTCATCGTTTTCATCCTCATAGACAATTTCCCCTGGTTTTGTTTTTGGCCTTTTTTCTTTTTCAACACCAACAAAGGCGGTATTGCCGGCAATTCCCGTATAGGGCTCAATCTCCCATTTTGCAGCCTCTGAAAGCTGGTACAAATTCATGCCCGACACTTTTTTCTTATCCATAAAAAGCTCGCACGCCCTGGCAAGTGCCGTGACATAGACTGCTTTGCCTTCGGTATACTCAAGCTTTTGCACCAGTTTCTTCATGGTCTCAATATCAGGAAGGTCTTCATCCGAAGAAGGTCTTTTAA
>JAGLNZ010000573.1 GCA_023139225.1 Desulfobacula sp.
ATATCCCTGGAAGCGGTTGATATTGCAATTATCCCCGGGCTTGCTTTTGATGACAAGGGCGGCAGGATAGGGTTTGGAAATAATTTTTATAGCAAACTGATTACAAAACTTCCCGAAACCTGTAGAAAAGTATCTCTTGCCTATGAGGAGCAGGTCGTTGATCAGGTCCAGATGGAATCAAGAAAATTTACTGTCGATATTATCATCACAGATAAACGGATAATTTATAAAATATAATTCCTCATACCTGGAACCACGATCAGAATATTAAGGCCATTTATTTTTTTCAGGGTTGATGGCTGTTGCGAATTTTTTTAAATCAGGCGTTTTCCCCATCACGATAACAGTATCCTCCGGTTCAATCAAAGTTTCAAAATGGGGATTAAAAAGCATTTCTCCGGATGCTTTTTTTATGGATATGATGATGAGATTGAAATCCTGTATGATTCCGGAATTTTTCAGTGCAATATTGGTGTATCTGGAGCTTTTTGGCACAAAAAATTCATCAATCTGAATGCCCGCTTTTTTTCTGGATAGCGCAACTGCAAGAAAGCTGCTTACACTCGGTCTTAACAGCTTTAATCCCATGGATATGGCTCCAATATCATAAGGGGACTCAACGAAATTAGCCCCGGCAATCATGAGTTTCTTTTTAACATCAGGGCTGCTGGCACGTGCCATAATATAGATATCCGAATTTAGTTGTCTTGCGGTTAAGACGAGGAAAACATTGGCTGTGTCTGTTCCAAGTGCAGCCACTAAAAAGGAGGCATTTTTAATGCCTGCTTTTGCAAGTACCTCTTCGTCTGAAGCATCTCCCTGAAGGTAATGCATTTGATCTTTTTCCAACGTGTCAACAAGGGTATCATCATTTTCAATTACAACAACATCATTTGTCTCTTCTCTTATCAGCTGAGACAATACTCTTCCGATACGGCCGTATCCACAGACAATATAGTGGTTTTTTAATTTACGGATTTTCTTATCCAACCTTTTTCTCCCCAAAATTGATTGTATTTCCCCTTCAACAATTGATTGTATAATAAGCCCTGCAATGTAAAAAAAATAGCCGACACCTGCGATCAGGATGATGCTGGTAAATATTCTTCCGGCAGGACTTAACTCATGTACCTCCATAAACCCTGCTGTAGTCACGGTTATGGCAGTCATATAAACCGAATCAAGAAACCCCCATTTTTCAATTACCATATATCCGACCACACCAATGAAAAAAATAACCCAGGAAACGATAATCGCCCGGATGATTTGTTGAAGTTTGTTCATAGGGGTATCAATACTGATCCTAAGGATAAAAATCAAGGTAAGATTACAAGATACAAAAGCAGAACAGTTTCTTGACGGACGTATTGGTTGCTGGTATTAAAGTGGGCATGAAAGATGAATCAAAAAAATATACCAGCCGATGCCGCGAAATGATCGAAAAACAGATTGTTTCAAGGGGAGTAACCGATCCATTGGTTCTTGAGGCAATGTCCAAAGTGCCCAGGCATTTATTTGTCAGTGAGGCTCTTGTTGACAGTGCATATGGAGATTTTCCCCTTCCCATTGGCGAGGGACAGACGATTTCCCAGCCCTATATTATTGCAGAAATGACGCAGAGCCTTGAACTTAAAGGCCACGAAAGAGTTCTTGAGATCGGTACCGGATCAGGATATCAGGCTGCTGTCCTATCCCGGATTGTCTATAAAGTATATACCATAGAAAGAAATAATCCTCTTTTTTTACAGACAAGAAAGCTTTTTGATAAGCTTAAATACCATAATATCGTTACCAGATATTCTGACGGGACAAAGGGGTGGAAACAGGAGAGTCCTTTTGATGCCATTCTCATCACTGCGGGTGGACAAAAGATTCCTGCGCCGTTGATTGAACAGCTTTCAATCGGGGGGCGGCTTATCATGCCGGTGGGGGGTAATTTTTCCCAGGAGTTGATACGGCTTGAAAAGACCGAAGACGGAATAAAAACAACAAACCTTGGCGCCTGCAGGTTTGTGAAATTGATTGGTCAGCATGGTTGGAACGAGTAAGCCCTTGGAAAACCGATGAGAGAAGATACTGAACAGCCTTCACTAATCAAGGAGCTTCTTATTGGATTTTGCCTGGGAACGGCAAATATCATTCCCGGTGTCTCAGGCGGCACATTTCTTCTGATTTTTAGAATTTATGAGCGCGTTTTTTCTATTCTGAACAATATTAATAAAGCCAATATTATTTTCTTTTCTGCCTGTATTATCAACATTATTTTTAAACCGGGTAAAGCGCACTCGCTGCATGCTTTTATTGCGTTTTTAAAAAAGAATGATTTTGTTTTTCTTTTTAAATTAATTGTTGGTGCTGTGGTTGCTATAATCGGCCTTTCAAGTTTGATGAAATATTTAATTATTCATCATTTTAGTGTTACCTATGCATTGTTTTTTGGATTGATTCTGATTTCCATCATCATCCCTGTAAAAATGCTGACACATAAAAAAGCCTATCTGATTTTATTTGTTATTCTGGGCGCCGTCTCCACAATTTATGTGGCTTATGCAGTTAATCCTTATGAAAAAGTAAAAATGAAATCAGAAGCTTATGAAGGTCAGTATTTGAAGAATCAGGATTTTAAAAAAGAAAAACCAGAATTTATACAAAAGGAAAAGTCAGGTGTCAAAGCCTTTGCTTTTACGGGAAAATATACATTTGATGAATATATATATGCTTTGATTTGTGGTGCGGTTGCGATCTCAGCAATGGTTCTGCCCGGGATAAGCGGATCTTTGGTGCTTATCCTGATGGGAGAGTATTTTGAAGTTGTTTCTGCAATCTCAGGGTTAAAAACCTTGAGCCTGGATAATATGATTTTTTTAGGGTGTTTTACAATCGGTATCATTTTAGGCGGTCTTTTATTTGCCAGACTTATCAATGCTGTATTGAAAAAATATTATAATGCCACCATGGCATTTCTTATCGGATTGATGGCGGGATCTTTATATGCCTTGTGGCCGTTTAAAAAAAGCATTGTCATGGTGCAGCAATATATTAAAAAGGACGGTGTGATCAGTATTGCCCAGAATGTAAGGGTCTATACCAATATGAATGAATGTCCCCAGATCGGGACCCAATTATATATTTCAGTGGTGTTCTTTATTATCGGATGTATTATTATGTTCTTTTTCATTAAAAAAGAACTTCGGCAGTGAGCATTTTTTTTAAGGTTTTAGTCCAAAATGGATTGCAGGGCATGTTTTAATTCCATAATCTGATATGGCTTATCAAGATAAGCGCAGGCTTTTGCAAACATTTTTTTCTGATCCTGGTTGGTGACATGCCCCGAAGCAATAATGACTTTGACATTAGGATTAATTTTTAACATCTGTTTAAAGGTTTGGGTCCCGGACATTTTAGGCATGATAATATCTAAAAGAACCGCATCAATTAAGCGGTAATTTTTTTTATATATGCCAAGCCCGATTTCTCCATCATAGGCTTCAAGGGTATTATATCCAAAAGATTTCAGCGCTTTAACAGCCATATCCCGTACCATATCTTCATCTTCAATCACCAGGATTGTTTTTGAACTCTCTTTGGATTGTTGTTCTTTTTTGATTTCAGAAATTACTTTGGTTGCAACCGGTAAATAGATGTGGAAAGTTGTTCCTTTTCCTTCTTTGGTTTCAATGTCAATGGAGCCGTTATGTTTTTTTGTAATAATATAGTATACCATGGCAAGCCCTAAGCCCTGGCCCTTTTTATTTCCCATCTCTTTTGTGGAAAACATGGGGTCAAATGCCTTTTCCTTTACTTCACGAGTCATGCCGCAGCCAGTATCCTGGAAACAAAAATGCAGATAACCATTATGAGTTTTTTGGGCAGCCCGGAATTTGATAAAACTGCCGGAAGATGCTCCCTTGTTTTCAATGGCCTGTATGGCATTCATTCCCAAATTCAGAAAGACCCGATGGAGTTCGTCTTTATATCCTTGAACAAAGATTTGATTATCTGCAAAGTCAATTTGTTTTTCGATCAAAGGATTGGTGGTCTGTTCCAATATGTCGAAAACGTCTTGTACCACTTCATAAATATTAATATTTAAAGGGTTGGAAGAGCTTGATTTTGTTAATGTTTGAAGCTGCCTTATGAGTTTTGCCGCCCTTTTTGAAGAAATCAAGGCATTTGCAATATTATTCTTTTGATTGTTGGAAAGGTTTTTTTGTTCAATACCCAAGAGCTCCAGATATCCCATAATTCCTGAAAGCAGATTGCTGAAATCGTGAGCAATACCACCGGCCAGG
>JAGLNZ010000574.1 GCA_023139225.1 Desulfobacula sp.
CTGTCATCTGCTCAAGTACGATGTGATAATTAATACCGCCAAACCCGTAAGAAGAGACAGCAGCTTTTCTGGATGTATCAGTTTCAGATTCCCATTCTTTTGCGTCTTTTACAATAAACAGGGAAGATCCTTTTAAATCATGCTCTTTTGAAAGGGTTTCAAACCGGCCGTTGGGCGGTAGGATTCCTTTATTAACAGTCAATAATGCCTTTAACAGACCGGCTGATCCGGCACATCCCAGAAGATGGCCGATCTGGGACTTTATGGAGCTGACACCCACATTGGCATCTTTATATATTGAATTTAAGGTCTCAAGTTCTGCCTGATCACCAATGGTGGTCGCTGTACCATGGGCTTCAATAAACCCGATATCTTCCGGCTGGATCGAGGGCTTAATATTCTCAAAACATCGCTGGATGCTTAACTCCTGCCCTTTTGGATTTGGTGCAGCAATAGCCTTTCCTTTACCGTCAGAACTTGACCCAATGGCATTTATGACGCCCCAGATACGATTCTTATCCCTGACGGCATCTTTCATTCTTTTTAAAACAAAAATCACCGAACCCTCACCCAGGATGAACCCGTCAGCCCGCTCATCAAAAGGGAATGATCCCTTTGAAGACAAGGTCCCCATTTTTGCAAACCCGATAAAGGACTCCGGTGCAAGATGGGTATTGACCCCACCCACGATGACCTGGTCATGATCACCTGACAAAAGTTCGCTGGTTGCCGCGTCAAGTGCAGTGACAGAGGAAGCACAGGCCGCATCCACGACATAATTTGCGCCCCGGATTCCCATGTGACGGGCAATCCTTGAGGCTTCAATGTTTAAAAGGATACCATGAACCGGGTCATATCCCTTGTTCTCTCCTTCTATGCCTTCCATTAACACTTGTTTTAATGTCTGTTTTTCTTCGTCATTTAAGGTCTGATACTCATCTGTTTTTTCCATCATGGAAACAAGGTGCGGATACCAGTACTTGAGCTGAAGGTCATTTCCCAGCTCATTGGAAAGGCAGGTGGCAATGATAACAGCAGTTCTTGAAGGATCATCGCAACTCAGACGATTGTCTTTCCCTAAAAGCCCTGCATTTTCAACTGCCTTGTATGCCGTCTGCAACACCATTTTCTGACTGCGGGAAAGTCTTTTTTCCTTTCCCTGTGCATATCCGAACCGTTCCCAGTCAAACTCAAAATCATCGACATGTCCTGCAAGGGTGGTATAGGTCTTATCTTCCGCACTTCTGTCAGGGTCATAATACAGATCATGATTAAATCTTGAGTCCGGCATCTTACTGATGGAATATTTTTTATTTAAAATATTTTCCCACAGGCTGTCGGGATCATCGGCATCCGGCAGGGTACAACCAATACCCACCACGGCAATTTCATCATTGATTTTGTTTTTCGAACTTGAAAATATCTCAAGAAAATTAATGTTTTCATAAAGCGTTGATTTGGCTTCAAAATATTTGTCGTGGATCTCTTTTATGGTGACAGACCGGTCAAAAAAGGCCAGGCTGTCCCCCACAAGAAAGTTACCCTTTTCTTTGTGTTCTTCATCTTCAAACCAGGTGTAATTCTCAGATCCGGGGTTTTTAAAATCCGGCAGAAATCCCTTTGCTCCGATAAGCAGCGAACCAATATTTTTCTTTTCAAAGGCACGCTTTCTTTTCTCAAGGCTTTCCTTGTTTTTCATCATGGCAGCTTCAGTTTCAATCATCATCCGGGCAAAGCGGGTGGGGGCGGTTCTGGATGCCAGCCCTAAGCTTTTGCCGATCACCATGGTCTCATTTTCCCGGATAATAATTTCCTGGTACTGATGTTTAATACTTTTGGTTGCCACGATTTCATCGGCAAAAAGATAGGCTGTTCCTACCTGTATACCGATTTTTGCTCCTTTGGCCGCAAGAAAGGAACAAAGTCCTGAAATAAAAAAGGATGCAAAGCAGGTGGAAATACCACCGGCAAATACAAGGTATAAATCAGACAGATCATAATTTTTATTGATCAAAGTGGCAATGGCATCTTCCCACAGCACCATGGAAGAAAGGGTGCCCACATGGCCGCCGGCTTCCCCGCCTTCAAAGATAAACCGTTTGCATCCGTTTTTCAGGGCATTTTCCATCATGGATACCGATGGCGTGTGAAGATATGTCTTGGTCCCTGCCTTTTCAAGTTCTGCCACCTGGGAAGGAATTCCTCCTGCAAAAAGTGCATAGGGAATTTTATATTTTTTAACCATATCCAAGTGTTTTTTTACCGCAGGATTAAAAGCTTCCATGCCCACAAGTCCTGCACCGAAAATATCCACTTTTTGGGCACCATCCTTGAGCATATCGTCTGCCAGCTGTTCAGGAAGACTTCCCACTGCGAAAAACGGCAATGCTCCATGTTCAAGGACTTTATTTGCAAAATCAGAGTTGTCGGAGATATTTGCCATAGGCCCCTGGATCAATGGAAATTTTGTTCCCTGATCCTTGGCAAAGGCAGAACCCGGCTTTACCGGATCAAATGTATCAATAAAATTTAGATTCTCGCCAATGGTTTTGAAAAAACCTGAGATAATTTCATGAAGACTTGTTGACTCCTTTACAAAATCCTTTGCAAACACGCCGTCCTGGCCCAAATAGAAAAGAGCCTGGATAAATCCTGCATCCTGCTCCACATCAAAGGCTGTCATATTGTCCACAATGGATTCATAAACCTTTTGCCTGCCATTTGGATCGTCACCGAATTCAATTGCCTGTTCTTTCAAGTCTTTGACAATTTTAGTGCCCAGTTTTGCAAACACCCGATAAATGTCTTGATCATTATATATGATTTCGGTGGAATCAGACTCATCCACCATCGCCAATAATTTCTTAAAATTATCCGATACCGGGGCCTGGTCCGTCATGAGGAACTGGCTGTCCATGACAAGGCCTGAAACACCTGCTGCAAACATACCGGTGGCCGTATATTTTCCCACACCACCGTGGATGAATATCGGCAATCCACTGTTTTTCAAATACCATTGCATCAAAACAAAAGAAGAATATTTTGAAACCCTGCCGCCTGCTTCATTGCCTTTTAAAATCAATGCATGGGGTGAAATATTGTCTATCTTATCGTTAATATTAATATCTTTGATTTCAAGAACTATTTTTGTGTCTGCAAAATTTGTAAAATCTTTAAGTGCATCATCCTTTGGAAGAGGGAAAATTAAAAGATCAAGATTAATCATCTGCTGATGTTTGATTTTTTCGATCAGTTCACTATCATGGTTTGAAAGTCTAATACCAAAGTCAAATTTTTCTTTGGAAAGTAATATTGTCTTTTGAATAATATCGTCATGGCTCAAGAATTCCGTATCAAATACCGGAAGAGCACCGGCATTGAAAATCTCGTTAAAATACTTTACATCAAAAACCTTTGCCGGATTATAAACCATTAAAGGAAGTCTTGAATTGAGTATTCTTCTAATCATAAGTGTTTCTCCATAATATATTTTTGATTTCCTCTTCACAGCACAGCCGTGAAAATTCACATTAACCTGCTAAGCCACTATAAGATTCAAGTATTGTGCCAAAACCCTTGAAATATATAACCATTTAGAATTAAAAGATTTTTCACCTTGATACTGTTTTTTGAATCTCCATTGATACTTTTATCCTTGCCTTTTATGCATACGCCATGTACAAAATTGTACATTGGTAATATTTTTATCAAATGGAGAATCAAAATTGAAAACCGCAGGGTTAAATTCCGAGGAACGCCACTTTTTCAGAACAGTTTATAATGCCGCCTTTGCAAATCCGTTCAGTGACCTGAGAGAAAAGCTTGACAATAAAATTGCAGGCCTTTTTCCTTCGGCCTGCCGGCGGGAAAGCATTGATCAGTGCACAAATGAAGTGGACCATCGGATAAAAAACCTGGAAAGCCAGGGCCGTGCTAATATCAACGCTTTCCACGGCCAGGACAAGGAAATCATTACGGTTGTATACCTGTTTGATGTGTTTTATAAATTCAAGGATAATTTTGATCAGCTGATAAAAAATCAAATCAAGGCCCAGGATATATCGGTTAAGGTTCCCTTTGCACAAAAAGCCATGCATATGCTCCATAGAAAGGGATTTGACGATAAAAGCATCTCCCACTATTTTGCCCTTTCCTATCAACTCAGGCGGGCCTTTTACTTTATTTCCAACTCCCTTGTGGGATCCAGCCCTTGCATGAAAAAACTGAAAAAGCATTTATGGTACAATGTTTTCACTTATAATATTGATCTTTACAATAAGTTTTTATGGAACAAGATGGAGGATTTTTCCACCCTGCTTTTAGGTGAAACCGGCACGGGAAAGGGTACGGCTGCCAAAGCCATCGGAAGAAGCGGCTATATTCCCTTTGATGAAAAAAAACAATGTTTTACCCAAAGTTTCACCCGGGCATTTTCTTCTCTGAATCTTTCCCAATATCCCGAGACTCTGCTTGAATCAGAACTGTTCGGCCACACAAAAGGCGCTTTTACAGGGGCTGTGGATGATTACCAGGGCGTGTTTGACCGTTGCAGCCCCCATGGTTCCATTCTTCTGGACGAAATCGGTGAAATTCCAAGCCATGTGCAGATTAAACTGTTAAGGGTTCTTCAGGAAAGAAGCTTTTCCCCTGTTGGGACCCATGAAAAATCAAGATTCAACGGAAGGGTTATTGCAGCCACCAACCGGCCTAAAAAAGATATTCTCGAAGGCAGGGTATTCAGGGATGATTTTTATTACAGGCTGTGTTCCGATATCATTGAGGTTCCGCCCCTTAGTACCAGGATCAGGGAAAAACCATCGGAACTGGATGATCTCCTTGACTTTACCATCCAAAAAATGGCCGGTACCCATTCTGAAAAATTAATCCTGAAAGTTAAAAGAATTATTGACCGTAGACTTGGAAAGGATTATCAATGGCCGGGGAATGTCCGGGAACTGGAACAATGCGTCAGAAGTGTTTTGCTAAGAAGGGACTATAAAGGCAAACAAAAAGATGAAAAAAAAACCAAGGATCTGACAGGGGAACTCATGCAGGGAATTTCCCATGGGGATATTTTAGTATCATCCCTGGTTTCAGGTTATTGCAAACTTTTGTACGACAAGTTCGGTACCTATGAAAAAGTTGCAAACCTGACAGGACTGGATAGAAGAACCATTAAAAAACATATTATTAATTTTAAAAAAGTCTGAATATTTTTATGCTCTGTTTTCTACCACAAACACTCAAAGGCATTTTATCGATTATTTTATACACGGCAAATACCATCTTTTTAACCATTCCTTTGATCCTGCTCTCTTTTTTTAAATTTATTATCCCGGCTCATTCCATTATTGTTATTCTTGATAAAATCCTGATATCCATTGCTGCTCTCTGGATTGGGATTAATTCATTCAACTCAAGGCTTTTTTGCAAAATAGACTGGGATATCAGGG
>JAGLNZ010000575.1 GCA_023139225.1 Desulfobacula sp.
TCTCTGACCGGAGATTATTTTAATGATCCTGAGTATAAAAATCGTTTTTTTGTTTGGCTGAAAGCTTTATGGCAGGAAAAAGATGAAAAAATTAATAATTTAAAAGCCTGAAAAAAATTGAATTTTTTTTAAATATTACCAACCTGCATTTCATATATATTTAGACTCCGGCCGTCATCAGATGTGCATAAAATTTCCATAACCTTTGAATGCCGAAGCAATTCCGTCACACGTTTTTCACTGTGCAAACCAAAAATGACGGTTTCGGGCATAATCGCCCCGTCAACAATAACAACAGGTTTGCCAGGATTGTCTTTGGCCCACTCAATAAGATTGGCCCTTTCTTCCAGAAAAGTTTCACATCTTTTTTCCAGTGCCTGGATCTCCTTGTCTTCGCTTGCTACTATTTCTTCTAACTTTTCACTCTTATCAAAGCAGGCATCCAGATTCTCTTCAGCCTTTTGAGCATTTTTTTTCAATTGTTCAATTTTCTTTTTAAGTATATGAATGGTGTCTGTATTTGCCGCCTCGTTTTCCATTGAAGAAATATCAGAATTAATTTGTTTTTCTTCCAATTGAGATCGGTCTTGAACCTGGGCAAGGTCTGTGATTTGTTTTTGAAGAACCAAATTTTCTTGGTTTAACTTTTCTTTCTTCCCCTGGTGATGGGCAATCTGCTTATTAAGCTTTTCCACCTGCGCCTTGTTTTTTTCTATCTCTTTTTGCGTAAAAGCATCATGCCCGACTTTTATAATATTGGGGTCGGCCTTCTCTGTACCGATATTTCGGGCCTTAACGCCCATTTTTGCCGTTATTCTTGAAGATATAAGCTTTCCGTTTGCAACAACACAATTGCCTGAACATTCAACATCAGCATCAACAATCTCTTTGTCGATAACAACATCACCCATGCAGATCACTTCGGACTTATGTATAAACTTTGCATAGACATTGCCCCGGGCATAAATTTTACCTTCATTAATACCACCGGCTATTTTTACATTTCCGTCTGCAGTTACAATACCTCCATCCAACTCAATGGCGGTAATGTCATTACCTTTCACCTTAAAGCCGGATTTAATCCGTCCTTTAATATTAACATTGCCATCGTAATTAATATGGCCGGTTTCATAATCCACATCGCCTTCGGTGACATACTCCTGGTGAACAAAAATATGACCGGACAAAGAGTATTTTGGAAATCCGTCAACATCGGCAAGCACTTTAAAACCATCTTCGGAAAGTTTTGCGCCTTTCCCGATTTTTAATACAATATCTTCCCCTGGAATCGTTTCAATTTCATCCCCATAAATAGTATGGCCGCGTCTTGCCTCCACCATGGGAATTTTTTCCGCCAGCACAGTTCCCTGTTCAACAAACGGAATCTCACCCCGGTCTTTAAAATCAATGGCACCATCATTTGCCAGACCACCGGCTTTTAAATAGTCTGTATTAAAAAAAAATTCCAATTTTGCATTTTTACCCTGAATTGGATAAATACCCTTGGCGACCCTGAAAGATTTTGTCTTAAATCCACTGGAATTAATAAATCCTTCAATCATTTTATCATCTGAAAGTCCCAGGACAATGCCTTTATCAAACAGGGCTTCCTTTATTTGCGGCAGGGTGATGTTGTTGTCAAAATATTCGGTTTTTGAGAAAAATGCCGCCATAAAATTTTTAGCAATTTCAAGTTTGATCCCCCCTGCTATGGTCTCGGGTTCGAGCAAGACGCTTTCTTCTTCTTTTGTTTCAGATAAATTTTGGATTCCCTCATCCGGGACATCTTCATTCTTTTTTTCTTTGGATACTTTCTGGGTTTCCTGCCTGACCCTTTTTTGCAGCTTAAGGATATAGTCGCACTGTTTCTGGGTCAGCATACCGGCTTCCACAAGCATATCACCCACAAGACGGATCTTTTTCTTGCTCTTTATATCATTTTCCTGTTCTTCCAAGGCCAACTTTAAAACACTTTGATTAATAAATCCTTTCTTAATGGCAATAGCACCGAACTTGAATTCCTTTTGCCTCATCTCAAGGGCTTTGGCTGCCCGAATAAGCCTTTCCATATTTTGGGAAGAAACCAGCTCATTGGATAAAAAATATTCTTTTAAAGCCGCAGAAAGATTATTTTCACCGGAACACTGGGATAGGCCCTTTTGAAGTTCTTCTTTGGTGATAAGAAGATTTTTAACCGCTAAAAGGCCTATTAAAGGAACTTTTGTTTTACTTTTATTTTCTACTGCCATAATCTCTCCGTATAAGAATTAAATTACAGCGGATAGCAATCCGGTGGCAAAAAATGAAAATTCAATAACAAATTCCCGCTGCACACCTGATATAAGGCTATCTTTCTTAAAAAACTTTATTAATAAAAGCATAATAAAGGGTATGAAAGCAAGCAAGAAAGCGTTTCTTACCAACAAATCGGTAAAAAATGTCAAAAGGATAATACAAATATCAACAATTAAAACATATTGTATGATTTTAAAACTTGTTTTTTCACCTAAAAGTATGGGAAGGGTTTCTTTTCCTGTGATTCTGTCACCTTGTATGGCAAGGATATCAAAAAAGGCGGTTCTCGCAAATACCAGGCCGGAAGCAAACAAGAACACGATTGCAACTGACAGCAAATCACCTTGATTTGCTACGGCCGGCAAAAGGCAGGTCACTGTTCCCCAGGCAATGGTAATCAGAATGGTTTTTGAGCCGGGGATATCTTTTAATCGGGCAACCTGTCCCTTGTTTGACATTAACGGAATGATTTTTAAATTATAAGACAATCCCAAAAGGGTCATGACAAGCAAAATAACAAAAGACGATACCCCTGTAATAAAACTCAGATAAAGACCGGCCGTGCCCGATAAAACAGCAAGAATCCATAGATATGCTCGATTTTTTTTATAAAAAAATGCTCTTTGGGGATGATTGTATTTATCAGACTTAATGGTGAATAAATTATTCAGTATCTGCATTGAAAGGACATAGAGCATTGCTATCAAAGCATGATTTAAATCCCGGGAAATCCCTTGAAGCATGGAACACGCATAGGTCAAAAAACCTGCACCCGCCGCAGCCATCATATTGGTTTTCAACAAAAAATCACGAATTAAAAACAAAAACGCCTTGACGGGATGCCTGCGCTGAAGCTTGCTTTCTATTTTGTTGAATGCCTCATTAATAATCCAGTTTGGAGTGGAAGCCCCGGCAGTTATCGCAATAGATTCGGCCGATGACAATTTCCCGTAATCAATCTGGGAAACATCCTCAATATGGACTGCAGGTTTCCCTGTACTTGACGCGATCTGGGCCAGGCGTTTTGTATTTCCGCTCTGTTTTCCCCCTACAACAATTACAGCATCATTTACTTTAGCTAATTCCCGGATTTCAGTCTGTCGTTTTTCAGTGGAGCCGCAAATGGTATCAAATATCTTATAATGAGGCAAATTGATTTTACACCATGTTTTTATTTCATCGTAAAAGGCTGTATTCTGAGTGGTTTGAGCAACCACAACAGTATTTTCAAACTTAGGCAGGGAAGATAGCTGCTCAAGGGAAGTCACCGTGTAGCCGTTTCCCTCTGCATATCCTAAAAGGCCAACGACTTCCGGATGTTTCTCATCCCCGATAATAATGGTTGAATACCCTTTTTGGGCATATTTATGAATAATCTTCTGGACCCTAACCACTCTGGGACAGGTTGCATTAACAACTTTAAAGCCGGCCTCCTTAAGAGATTTTTCATCCTCCGGCGGGACCCCGTGAGCCCGGATTAAAATGGTACCAGTCCCTTTTAAAGGAATTTCATCAATCCTGAAAATCTTTTTTTCTTCAAGCATTTTCAAGACCTGGGGGTTATGAATCAAAGGACCATAGGTAAAAATAGGCTCGCCTGACAGATTTGATGCATCCAGCACCATATCTACAGCACGCCGGACTCCCATACAAAATCCAGCAGTTTTCGCAACAACTATTTTCATGA
>JAGLNZ010000576.1 GCA_023139225.1 Desulfobacula sp.
CCATAAAACAGGGCAAGGCCGGCCGGGGTCATCACCATGACCAGGGCGGTTGAAATGGTTACCCAGGCGGTATCCCCAGTATCAATGGTTCCATCTTCAGCAAAGGCGCAGGCAAAGGTTGAAAATAAGATTCCCAATGGCAGCAGGATTTTTTTTAATAACATGTTTAGCTTCCTTAATTTGTTGGTATTTTATTGGTTGCCTCTCCATATAGCATAGAGCAAATCGTGTGCCAGGAAATGTTACAATCTTGAGAGGATGTTATAACTTACTGTAAATATAATATAAATTTGATATTCGATATTTTAAGGCTTGGAAGAGCTTAGTGATTTACGGAGTTGTTTATAACAAAATCGTAATTTTCATAAGTAAATATAACTACAAAAATGTTATAAATATTTTTTATATCATTTTTTTATCTTGATAAGGCCTGATGGCCTGGTTTGGGTGGTGAAACCCCGAAAAATTACAAAATTGTAAAAAATAGTGTGTGCTACACTCCAATGTCATTTTTGCCTTTCTTTTTTACATCAAACATGAGTGTATCGGCTTTTGCCAGGAGTTTTGGCAGATCCCAGGCATCTTCAGGGAATGTGGATATCCCATAACTTGCCTTAAGCCGGACCTGGTGTCCTGTTTCGGACAGATAGGTTGTCTGGGACATGAGCGTTTGTATTTCCCGGGATTTTTGAATGGCCATTTGTTTGTCAAAGTCAGGAAGGATAATTACAAATTCATCGCCCCCGTAGGCCACGCCATAGGCCGGCTCTTTGATAGCCGCCTGAATGGTTGCTGCCACCTCTTTAAGGGCCTGGCTGCCGTTCAGGTGGCCGTACGTGTCCACCACCTGCTTAAAATTATCCATGTCCATGAATATTACGGAAAAATTCCGGTCGCAGGATTTAATTCGGATCTTTAAATCCTGGTAAAGAAACCGGATATTATACAGGGCGGTCAAATCATCATGCATGGCCAGGTATTTGAGTTTTTCATTTTTCTGGGAAAGTTGAAAGATGAGCTGTGCCTTGTCGCGGTTCAAAAAGAACTGGGTTGCTGCATCATGTAAGGTTTTTATCAGGGCTTTCTTTTCAAGGGGTTTTGCAATATATCTGAAAATATCTGTATTGTTGATGCTCTGTATGATTTTTACGAGGTTTTTCTCATCACTGAATGCCAGGCGGATAATACGGGGATACTGCTTTTTAATAAGCTGCAAAAGGGTAAGTCCGTCTATATCGTTGACCATCAAATCGCAGACAACAACATGGATGTCTTGTGTACTGATGATTTGCAATGCCTCTTTGGCATTGTTGACAAAGGTTTTCCAAAAAGACTCATCCTGTAATTGCAGCTCAAGACAAGTTAATATCTCTTCATGATGATCGACAAATAAAATCCTGATATCTTTCATGCCTTTCCTTGATTTAAGGGTTAAGTAAGTTATTGTCTATCTTTGTTGGTTTTTTCTGTCAAGAGAGGAATGGGATGGGTTTTTTCAACTGTGAGGGTAACGGCTCCCCAGCTTGACTCAAGTTTTCCATAGAGCAGATAGGGTTTGCCATAATCAAGCATATGGCAGAAGAGTGCATAGGGCTTTGGGAAAAAAACAGTTTCAATAATACCGGTTTCATCTTCAAAGGTCAGAAATTTCATGGGGTCTCCATGTCTGGTTTTTACAACTTTCCCTGTGATGAGCCATCCGGCAAATGATATTTTTTTGCCGGCAAACCTTGGCAGATGCTTTGCTTTGACCGTGTTGTACTGTTGGATGATGTCTTTGAACAGGATGATGGGGTGGCAGGTGCATAAAAAGCCCAGCACAAAAAATTCCCTTCGAAGTTTTTCAACGGGATCTTGGGCCGGGAGATCCGGCATGGCGGTTTTGGTCCTGTTATGATTAAGACCGGTATAATCAAACCCGATATGATCAAACAAGGACGGCTGCTGATTCCTTGTTTTTTTTTGCTTTTGCCAGGAGGCAAAGGCCCATAAAAGGGCAGCCCGGTTGCCTTTGTCATTCAATGAATCCAGGCTGCCGCTATGGATCAGGGCCTGTATTTCATCTTCCCTGGGATTGACCCGTTCAAAAAAGTCTTCAGGACTTAAAAAACAAGATTTTTTTCGTTCCTTAATAATGGTTTCCATGGTTTTGGCACTAAGATCCCTGATGGACAATAATCCAACCCTGAGTTTAAAATTGTGCCCTTTCCATTGGATATCACTTTTATTGATATCAGGGTTGAGAATCATTACATTCAGTCTTCCGGCTTCGGAAACATAGGCAAATGTAGAATAAAATCCCCCCTGGTTGCTGATGACGGCGGCCATGAACTGGGCCGGGTAATGGGTTTTTAAGTAGGCAGCCTGAAAAGACACCCGTGCATAGGATGCGGAGTGGGGTTTGCAGAATGAGTAGCCTGAAAAGCTTGTGATCATGTCCCATACTATTTTAATATCTTTTGGAGATACCCCTTTTGTTATGGCGCCGTTTTTAAACCGGTCGTAATAATG
>JAGLNZ010000577.1 GCA_023139225.1 Desulfobacula sp.
ACACAAGAAACCCATTCAAACAGGGCTGAATATTTTATCGGGCTTGGCAGATCCATATTTCACCTGATTGATAAGAAACTGATCGCCCATGCCGTTAAAGAAATTGAGGAACGGTTAAACAATGATAAACTAAGCGTTGCCTCATATTTTATTACCCCTATTTATACCGGACATCTGATCAGCACTGAAACCATACCTGTTCTTGATCAGAATAATTTGATGACCGGTTTTATCCTTACTTTTCAGGATGTGTCGGATGATATTGACCGGTATGAAAATATCAATCAAGCCTTATTGTCCTTTAAACAAACGCTGGACAATAATATTTCACAGAAAGGATCAAATTTTAAACTCATTGACAAAAAATACCTTCAGATGTCAAGTTTGATTCTTGATTCAACATTGAATAAACTGCCTTTAACAACACTCTTGGTGAGCAATTTTTTTTCTTCACTGCAAAAAAAGATCTGGGATGAGAATGGAATAAATATTAATTTATTGAATAATGACAATGACACACGGATCCTGGCAGACACCTATTCATTCACCATAGCATTTGTTTTTCTCCTGGTAAATTTATCAGAACTCACTTCACAAAATCAATTTGCTCTTAAAATTTCAACACAAAAAAATGAAATCTGGTTTACTATAAAATGGCAGGGGAATACCGCAAGCCAAATCCAGATTGAAAGTATGATCACAAAAAAAATAAGAGCCTTGCCTTCCTTTGGATATGTTCTACGGCAGAACAGAGCTGAATTTGAAATTATTGCAGACAACAATCAAACCTGTTCACAGGTCAGGATTAAAGCAAAAGCCCAATCAAAATCTTCCTTTACCAAGGAAAAAAGACCTGCTGTAATGGTTGCCGCCAGGCCGGAGTATTATGATTTTGATCTTTTTGACAATAAAGAGGCAACCCTTGACCTGCTGGAGTTAAATTTAAAAGAAATTATCTATACGGTTTTTGATACTGAAACCACGGGACTTAACCCGGATGGCGGTGATGAAATCATTTCAATCGGTGCTATTCGAATTGTTAACAACAGAATTGTATACCAGGATATTTTTGAGGAACTGGTTGACCCCAACAGGGATATCCCTATGGAATCATATAAAATTCATGGCATTAATTATGAAATGGTGGCCGGGAAAAATAATATTAACACGACCTTGCCTGTATTTAAAAAATTTACCTCCGACACGGTCCTTGTGGGACATAACATCGCTTTTGATATGAAGATGCTGAAAGTCAAGGAAAAGACCACCCATATCAAATTTGCAAACCCTGTACTTGATACGCTTTTATTGTCCGCAATTTTGCATCCTGTCCATGAACGACATGATATGGAAAATATTGCCAAACGCTTAGGGGTTAATATTATCGGCAGACACACGGCCCTTGGGGATGCCATAGCCACGGCGGAAATTTTTTTAAAACTGCTCCCCATTTTAAACAGTAATGGTGTCCTGACTCTAAAAGACGCTATTAAAGCATCCAAAAAAACTTACTATGCACGGTTAAAATATTAGTTGAACTATTAGTTATTTAAATGATACTTGATTGAACATTAACATCTAACACTGAAAAGGAGTGGCATATGCCTCGTCGATGGTTGCAATTTGTAGGATTTTGTACTGTTTTCTTTGGAATTGTTTTGTTTTGTGTTATTATGGGAGGATACACCAGCTTTTGGAGATCCCAAAATCGAATTGAAGATTCAAAATCAATGTTAACGGATGCCTTTCAAAAAAGATTGGATTTACTGCCCGGACTTATTGAAATCATAAAAAAAACCAAGGCACAAACATATAAGCCGGCTATAAACCAAACAGCCCAGAAAGCAAACAAGATTTTGCAACTGGTTATTTCTCAAAAAACACCCCT
>JAGLNZ010000578.1 GCA_023139225.1 Desulfobacula sp.
TTAATCCGGTCCTACTTTAAAATGGATGGCCACCATGTACAGTTTAATGTGGTATCTGAAAAAACGTTAAGACAGGCTCAAAAGCATCCGGAAAATTATCAGGATTTAATTGTCAGGGTGGCGGGATATTCTGATTATTTTGTTGATCTTACAAAGGCTTTGCAGGAAGAAATTATTTGCCGAACAGCCCATAAAATATGTTAAGATATGATGCATACAAAAATAATACCCGGATTTTAGTGATTAATGCGGTTAAACTGCCCTTTTTTTCTTGACTTGTTTGCCTGATATTTATAAAAATATATATTTTGTTTATTTTTGAATCCTGCAAATTATATGTTTTAATTTAAATGGATTCACAAAATGTTGGGTATAATTTTATATTATTAATTATTTTTAGGGGAGAAAAAAGATGAAATGGCGTAAATTTTTATCTGTAGCAAGCTTTGCAGTTATTTTCTGTATGCTTGCAGTATCTGTTCAGGCTAAAACTTTGGTTTATTGCTCTGAAGGTAGCCCGGAAGGCTTTACACCATCACTTTACACAGCAGGAACCACTTTTGATGCATCGTCCAGACAGCTTTTTGACAAACTGGCTATGTTTAAAATGGGCGAAACCGCAATTGAACCTGGATTAGCAACATCCTGGGATGTATCTGCAGATGGCCTTATCTATACTTTTCATTTGAGAAAAGGGGTTGATTTCCATTCAACAAAATTTTTTAAACCCACCCGTCAGTTTAATGCTGATGACGTAATGTTCACTTTCATGCGTCAATATGATAAAAATCATCCATACCATAAAATTTCCGGCGGTGCCTATGAATATTTCAATGCCATGAGCATGCCAAGCCTGATTAAATCCATTGTGAAAAAGGATGATTACACAGTTGTTTTTAATTTAACCAGACCTGAAGCTCCTTTTATTGCCAATATGGCTATGGATCTGGGTTCTATTCATTCTGCAGAATATGCAGATAATATGCTGAAAGCCGGAACGCCTGATGAATTTGATCAAAAACCAATCGGAACCGGACCTTTTGTATTTGTTTCTTACCAGAAAGACTCTGCAATCAGATACGTTGCCCATGACACATATTGGAAAGGCCGCGCAAAAATTGATAAGCTTGTTTTCTCAATCACACCTGATCCTGCTGTTCGTTATGCAAAAATTCAAGCAGGTGAAGCACACGTAATGCCATATCCAAATCCTGCTGATCTTGCAGCAATTGCAAAAGATCCAAATATTAATTTGATGCAGCAAGAGGGATTGAATGTTGGTTACCTGGCATTTAACACAACAAAAGCACCATTTGATAATGTTAAAGTTCGTCAGGCATTGAGCATGGCGATCAACAAACAAGCCATCATGGATGCCGTATTCCAGGGATCTGGTAAAATTGCTAAAAACCCAATTCCGCCGACCATGTGGTCTTACAATGATGCAGTGAAAGATTATGAATATGATGTGGCTGCAGCAAAAAAACTCTTGGCTGATGCAGGATTTGCAAATGGATTTGAAACTGATGTATGGGCCATGCCTGTCCAGCGTCCATACAATCCAAATGCAAGAAGAATGGCTGAAATTATTCAGGCAGACTGGGCAAAAGTGGGTGTGACAGCAAAGATTGTATCCTTTGAATGGGGTGAATACCTTAAACGTTCCAAGAATGGTGAACATCAGACAGTCCTCCTAGGATGGACTGGTGATAATGGTGATCCGGATAACTTTCTTGCCGTTCTCTTAGGTTGCGATGCAGTTGGTGGTTCGAATAGAGCACAATGGTGTTACAAACCTTTTGATGATCTTCTCATGAAAGCAAAACAGGTTTCAGACATTAAAGAAAGAACCAAACTTTATGAAAAAGCTCAGCTTATTTTTAAAGAGCAAGCACCTTGGGTAACTATTGCACATTCAATCGTGTATATGCCTATGGCTAAAAATGTAGTCGGTTATAAAATTGATCCTTTTGGCGGACATGCTTTTTATGGTGTAGATCTTAAATAGTCGAAATTCAATTTGATGATTAATGGCGGTATGGCAAAATTTTTTGCCATACCGCCCCTTTACTTTAAGAATGTGATTTTATCATGATTCAATTTATTTTAAAGCGATTTGTTCATATTTTCCCTGCTTTTATTGGCGTTACCCTTCTTACTTTTTCTTTGATTCATTTAATACCCGGTGATCCGGTCGAGCTTCGAGCAGGTGAACGAGGAATAGATCCTGCCCGCCACGCAGAAATTAAAGCGGAAATGGGTTTGGATAAACCCCTTTATATACAGTATTTTCGGTATATCGGAGGTGTGCTCAAAGGGGATTTGGGCAAATCATTTGTAACCAAAAAACCTGTATTTCAAGAATTTTTAGTTCTTTTTCCTGCCACACTTGAGTTATCGATTTGTGCTATGATTTTTGCTATTTTGATTGGATTGCCTGCCGGGGTGATTGCCGGGGTAAAAAGAGGAACCATCTTTGATCATGGTGTCATGGGCGCCTCACTGACCGGATATTCAATGCCTATTTTCTGGTGGGGGCTTTTAATGATACTCTTCTTTTCCGTTCATTTGGGTTGGACACCTGTCTCCGGCCGACTATCGGCTCTGTTTTGGATTGATACAGATACCGGCTTTATGCTGATTGATGCCTTTCGATCAGATGAAAAGGGCGCATTTAAGTCAGCTGTAAGTCACTTGATTTTACCTTCCATCGTATTAGGTACAATTCCACTGGCAGTGATTGCGAGAATGACAAGATCTTCCATGCTAGAAGTGTTACAAGAAGATTATGTCAGGACAGCAAAAGCCAAAGGGCTTTCTCCACTACGTGTGATTATGATTCATGCGTTAAGAAATGCCATGATACCTGTGATTACGGTCATTGGTCTTCTAACCGGTACCCTTATGGCCGGTGCCATTCTGACGGAAACGATTTTTGCATGGCCCGGTGTAGGTAAATGGATTTTAGAATCGATTGGCCGGCGGGATTATCCGTCCATTCAGGGAGGAATTCTGATTATTGCCACTATTATTATTATTGTAAATTTAGGGGTGGACATCCTTTATGGAATTATTAATCCCCGTATTCGTCATACCAGTTAGGAATTTAATATGAGTGAAACTACAATCGTAACCCGGGATAATGTAGCACCACCTCATCCGTTTAAGGAGTTCTGGAAATATTTCAGTGAGAATAAAGGTGCTGTTATTGGGTTGTATTTTATTATATTTGCGATACTAGTTGCAGTTTTTGCAAATGTTCTTGCCCCACATGATCCCTTTGAGCAATATAGAGATGCATTGCTTAAACCGCCGGTTTGGATGGATGGCGGGA
>JAGLNZ010000579.1 GCA_023139225.1 Desulfobacula sp.
TTTATCACCTTCCCGGCAATAAAGGCTGAGAACAAAACCACAATACCGGTTATAATCTGTTTGGAAGATAAGAAGCTTTTACGTTTTTCTTCCAACACCGATTTTCCCAAAATATCTGTATAGCCAATGTTGGCAAATGCACCGCCAAGGGCAAAAATGGTAATGAGAACAAATATGATCCAAATAATATGAACCGAGTTTTGGGTTTGTAAATAAAACAATATTAAACCCAATCCAAGCAAAGAAAAAATTCTTGAATTGATCCCAATTAAAAGATATTTTTTTTTGTAAGGTTTATTACTGATATATGGAGCAAAAAACAACTGGGTAAAGCTGGCTCCGCCAAGTAAAATTGCCGTCATAATACCAACATGGGTGGCACCGCCTCCGGATTCAATCAACATGGCCGGGATGATCGTGTCCACATCCATAAACACCTGTGCAAATGCTAAAAAACTGGCATGCCATAAAAAAGAAAAGAAATTTTGATTTGATACTTTACGAGTTAAATTCATTTGCTAAGTTTCTTAATTGCAGGTTTCATAACTACGTGCTTGATAGTAAAAATAATATATCCTCCATTTTTTATGGATTATAGCACAAAAAATAGAGTTGAAGTAGCAGCAGTATAATTACAGATACATTAACTATTTATTGTTCAAGTATTTTCAGTTAGAATAAGAAGAATGTATACAAAGTTCAACGAACAGCTGAACCAAAAAAGTATAGGCAAACGTGTAATGGGATGAAGCAGACTTACCTGAAACTATTGATTATTTTTTCTATTTTTTTGGTAATCGGTCTTTTTTTTGGCTTTGATCTACAACAGTACCTGACTTTCGACCACCTCAAATCCCAACATGCCTTTTATCGGCAATATTACGAACAAAACCAATTATTAAGCCTTGGGATTTACGTTATAGCTCTTTTCCTACTGACAGTATTTTCCGTCCCCGGAATTATTGTTGTCCTTTTGGCTGGTGGGGCATTGTTCGGTTTTCCGCTTACCTTGCTGATTACTTCATTTGCAGACGCACTGGGTTCAACTATTGTTTTTTTAGCTTCACGTTACCTGTTTGGCAACACCATACAGGCCAAATATGCAGGGAGGCTACAGGCTATTAACAATGGGGCGGGCAAGGAATGGGCTTTTTACTTATTATCCTTGCGTTTGATGCCTTTTTTTCCTTGTTTTTTAATCAATATATTGATGGGGGTGACAACAATCCGAATTATGACCTTCTATTTGGCAACCCAGATTGGCAAGATGCCGTACATTGCAATTTACGTCAACGCAGGAACACAGCTTGGCAAGATGGATTCTGTTTTCGGAATTTTTTCTCCTGGAATTATCACTTCATTTTTATTGATTGGATTGTTTCCGGTGATCAGCAAAAAGAGTTTAAAATGGTTCAAGGCCCATAAAGAAAAATTGGGTGTTCAGTGAAATTAAATAGAAGTGGGTTAAGGGCGCAATTGATAAAGCCCTGCGACGAGGAGGATTCAAATAAATTCTGGTTGGATTGCATTCATGGAACCCACCTTAGTCTACTATAAATCAGTTACAGTCGGATTAAATACTGACGGCATTCCTGAAATAAAGCCCCACCAAGCGGATCAGTTGATTCGGTACATTCCTGTGTTCGGGATGCAATGGACGTCAATACCTGAGGCAGAACCTCTTTGGCTGCTGCTCTGCCTGAGGCAATCATTTCATCCATGCGGTGCAGCTCGTTCCAGCCCACATCTTTCGTGTCAGGAAAAATCTTGATATCTGCCCGGCTGGTTTTGACTTGATCCAGGTTACGCATATTGATCTCTTCTGCCCTGACCATGATGTCCAGAGCGTTTTCCGGCCAATAGTCGGGATTTATCGCTGCCGGGACATGAACAGCCACTGTGACATCGTGCTCATGGCTTCTGCAATGTTCTACCGGGACAGGACAGCAGACAGCCCCATCAACCAGAAGAAGATCATTCCATGGCACAGGCGGGAAAAATCCCGGTATGGCCGCACTGGCATTCAAAGCCGTAATAATGTCACCCGAGGTGATCTCAACACTGTAGCCGCTGATTAAATCAGTGGCCATTGCAGAAAAAGGGACCCTGAGCTTGGAAAAATCATTTCCATGAAGCAGAATTTTCAAACATTCTTTGAAATTTATATTTTGTAATACTCCCAGCTTACTTTGGGCCAGGTTCAGAGCGATCATTCCCTTGATCCTGGTGGTGATCTGCTCCCAAAAACTTACCCCATTGACATTATGGGCCTTGAGGTTATTCAATCCGGATCTCTCATAAGCCTTACTTTTCAACAGAGTCCTGAATCGTTCCTCGGTTTCAAAAGCGTCTTCGGTTTC
>JAGLNZ010000058.1 GCA_023139225.1 Desulfobacula sp.
CTGCATCCCGTGCTTTCTTTCCGGCCTGAAAAGATCCATGGGTGCCTTGGAAGGCAGATACATTAAAATATCGTATTCGGTTACTCCCTCAAATTTTTTATGAATAATTTCCAAGGGTTTGTCCCAATTGTGACTGATATGTTTGTAAAACTCTTCATGCTCTTCATCGGTCACATCATCTTTAGCCTTTGCCCAGATAGCTTTTCTGGAATTTAAGGTCTCGTCTTTCCTGACTTTTTTAAAGGTATCGCCAATGGGTTTGCCTTCTGAATCTTTAATGAGCTCATTTTCAGGAATAGGTTCGCTTTTTTCAACATTCATGATGACAGGATAGGTCACAAAATCAGAATGTTTTTTCACAATATGCTGGATGGTGTATTCTTCTGTAAAATCCTGCTCACCCTCTTCAGGATCTTTTAGATAAAGGGTAATTATAGTGCCGCGGTTTTCTTTCTCGATCTCCTGAACCGTATAAGATCCCTTACCGTCCGATTCCCACCTGACACCCTGATCCTCACCCGGCGCCTTTGTATCGAGTCTGACCTTATCAGCAACAATAAATGACGAGTAAAACCCGACACCAAACTGGCCGATCAGTTCAGGCGATAGTGTGGTTTCCTTTTTGGACTTTTCCAGGGCTTCCATAAACGCAGCCGTTCCTGACTGGGCAATGGTTCCGATATTATCATTAACCTCGTCAAAGGTCATCCCGATACCATTATCGGAAACCTGGAAGGTTTTATTCTCAGAATCCAGGGATATACGGATATGATAATCATTATCATCGGCAAACAGATCAGGTTCTATCTGTTCTTTGAATCTTGCCTTGTCAATGGCATCAGAAGAATTTGAAATCAACTCCCGTACAAAGATTTCCCTGTTGGAATACAAAGAATTGATGATCAGGTGCAAGAGCTGCTGCACCTCGGTTTTAAACTTACGTGTTTTTTTTGTTCCCATGTTTACTCCTGTTTATTTTGTTTTTTTCTAAATTATTATAATTAATTATTTTTTATAATAATTGTAGCAAAAACCAAAATGTCAAGGTGTGTCAGGGGAATTTCAAACGTCGGCAAATTTACATAATAGCATTAAAAGTCTTCCTCTTTTGTTGTTGCAGGAGGAGAAATCATCTTATCCCCGGATGAAGTATTATCCAGAGTGTCACCTTCAAAAACTATCTTGGCAGGGTGGTATTTTTTCTTTTGACCTTGTGACACAATTGTCATTTTTGATTCTGCGATTCGTCCTTTACCTGTTCCATTGGCAATGACAGTCAGATCCAGGACAAATTCTTTCATCTGCCCTGACTGGGCACTGAGCTGCTGGGAGGCACTGGCGGATTCTTCCGCGCTGGCTGCGTTCTGTTGGACGACCTTATCCATATGTGAAACGGCAATATTCACCTGTTCCACTCCCTGGGCCTGTTCATTGGAAGCAATAGCAATTTCTCCAACCAACCCTCCCACTTTTTCAATACTCTGGCTGACCTCTTTAAATGTTTCATTGGTCCGGGTGACTATCTGCCCGCCTTTTTTCACGCTTTCAATGGTTTCTTCAATCATCTGAGCAGTATTTTTAGCTGCATCGGCGGCCCTTAATGATAGATTTCTAACTTCATCGGCAACAACGGCAAACCCTGCCCCGGCCTCTCCTGCCCTGGCTGCTTCAACCGCTGCATTCAGAGCCAGAAGATTGGTCTGAAATGCAATCTCATCGATTGTTTTAATTACTTTGGAAATTTCTTCACTGGCCATACTGATTTCACCCATGGATTGGGTAAGGTCTTGCATTGCCGTGTCTGCTTTCACAACAACGTTGCTTGTTTTTTCCATCAGCTTGTTGGCTTCCTGTGAACTTTCGGCATTACGTTTTGTCATGGAAGAAATCTCTTCTAAAGATGCTGAAGTCTCCTCAATAGAGGCAGCCTGTTCAGTGGCTCCCTCTGCCAGGGACTGACTTGATTCTGATACCTGTCCGGATGCCGCAGACACCTGATCGGAGCTCTTATCCAGTTTAGAAATCACTCGATTTAAGGGGATTGTAATTTTTCTGACAATAAATACCAATGGAATACCAATGCCTAAAAGTAATATCAGACAAAGAATTACCACCCCCCAGCGCAGTTTATTCAAAGAATCAAACCACATGGAGGCATCATAGACGTAAACCATCACACCGATCTGCCGATCATTATAACTTTTAAGCGGTAACATAGTAACCAGAAAATTGCCGACCTTACTTTTGTGAATTAAATTTTTCCCAATGGACAGAAGCTCAGGTGTAACAACCTGATCGGTGAGCTCTTTGCTGGTCGAGGTCACAAAAACAAATTGATTGCCGGTAATGGGATTTTTTTCACTGTCCTGCAGTCTTGTGGCAATGGGTAAAAACTCTTTATTCATATACACAGCGATAAACTCATTCTCATTTGATATACTGTACTTCACAACCGGATCAAATGTAGAGAGAACCTCCACAGACCCCAGATACTTTTTATTGTCTGAAAAAACAGGTGCAAGGCCCCTGATGGCAAATCCGCCCCGCCCGATCTCGATCCCTTTTACCGGGTCATGATTTCCTTTACCGATTGTTAATATTGTATCTCTAAAGGAACTTAAATCATCACTTTTATTCTGCTTTTTTTTCCATAACCGCAGCAAACTGCGTGCCGGCGGCAGATGAAAATGAATTCGAAAATTTTTCCCATCCAATACATTCTTATAACCTTCTTCCAGAGATGTAAAAAAGCCTCTTAATAGTTTCCTGGCTTCTTCCATTTTCAGATCAGCCTCGTTTTTGATATTGCCGGTATAAGCAAGCTTATAGGCATTCTGAACCGCATCGGCTCTGCTGAACAGGGCTGCCTGGCCCAGCATTTTACTGGATATCCGCTTAATACTGGTATTGATATCGACAATTTTTGCATCTATCATATTCTCCATGCTCATATCAATCATCTTTTTGACCACTGAATTTCCGGAGAAAAAAAGTACTGCCGAAAAAACCACTATGATGGAGATAACCGGAAAAAGTATCCTGGTTCCCAATTTTCTTTTTTTAAACATGAATTCCCCCTCCGTTTTTATTATAATATTTAAATTACTTGTCCAAAACTATTTCTATTGCCCGGAAAAGATCTTTGCGGATTACCGGTTTCATGATCAGGGAACTGATCCCTGCCTCCACAAGATCTTCTTGCTTGATTTGTTCACTAAAGCCGGTACAAAGAATAATAGGGATATCGAATCGTACCTTCTTAAGGTGCTTTGCAAGGTCAAGTCCTGTCATATTGGGCATGGTCAGGTCCGTCAGAACAAGATTAAATTCCCCGGGCGCCTGTTTAAAACGCTCAAGTGCCTCAATACTGCTGTTTGAAACAATTACCCTGTATCCAAGATCTTCAAGGAAGCCTTGAACAACCACAAGTATATTTTCTTCATCATCCACTATCAAAATGGTTTCACTGCCCTTTCTTGGCGTATAATCCTTATCAGGGGCTTTTTGTGCACCTGCATCCGTATGAACGGGAAAAAGAACATGAAAGGCCGTCCCTTTGCCCTCCTCGCTGTAAACAGAAATTGAACCGCCCATATCTTTTACGATCCCATGAACGGTAGACAATCCCATGCCCGTCCCTTCTCCAGACTTTTTTGTGGTGAAAAACGGGTCAAAGATCTTATCTATTATATCTTTAGATATGCCATATCCGGTATCGCTTATAGTGAGCTTATTATACCTGCCCTTTTTAATCCCTCTAATGCTGAGCAGATCATCGGTTTCCAGATCACATTCTTCAAACCTTATGCTGAGCACACCACCCTTTTTTTTCATTGAATGGCCGGCATTGGTAAAAAGATTCATCAACACTTGGTGTATCTGGGTAGGATCAGCATTTATTTTACTTCCTACAGGCCTGATATCTTCTCTGATTTCAATGGTGGTGGGCAAAGACGCCCGTATGAATTTTACAGCTTCTTTCAGTATGGGCAATAACTCAATAGGCTTTCTTACAATAACGGCCTTTCTGCTGAAAATTAAAAGGTGCTGGACCAGGTCCCTTGCCCTTATGCCTGCATCCATAATTTTTTCAAGGAACCCCTCAATATCCGCACCCTCCTTAAGGCTGATCTGGGCAAGTTCGGTAAATCCAAAAATGCTGGAAAGGATATTATTGAAATCGTGAGCGATACCTCCTGCAAGAGTCCCGATGGCCTCCATTTTCTGGGTTTGTCTAAGCTGTTTTTGCAGTTTTCTGTTTTTTTCAGCATTTTTTTGCCTGACAATGGCATTGGCAAAAACTTCTCCCACAAGCTTAAGACGCGGGCCAAGTTCTTCAGGCCAGTCCACATACCTGGAAAAAGAGCCGAATGAAATTGATCCGAGCAATTGACCTTCAGCCTTTAAAGGAGTCATAAAATTAGATAAAAGGCCTTCCCGGACGATAAAATGATAGTCGGCAGCAGCTTCTTTGGGCATATCATCCGGGAGCCTGGAAAATATCAAGGTCTCACCTTTTTTAATTTGCCCTGAAATCCAGGGCAGTGCATCATCAACTTGAATAGTTTTTAACAGTGAGGTCCCTCTCACGCCAACAGAGTGTGTGGCAACAAGTTTGTTTTGGCTTTCCTGGATTTGTAGAAGAGCCCCCCGATCAACTTTTATAAATTCAACCAGTTTTAACAGCCACTTTTCAATTGCCGTGTTTATACCATCTAAGGAAAGGTTGACAAATTCGGCTGAAAGCTCTGAAAGCAGCCTTTCAAATTCAAGCTGTAACGTAAGTTTGCGCTGAGATTCCAGTAATTCTTTTGTTCTTTTATCCACTTTGTTCTCAAGTTCATCATTGGCTCTTTCCAATTCTAAACGGGCGGTTTTAAGGTTTTTATTGAGGATGGTTACATAAAGGAAAATTCCTGCCATCACTGCTATCACGAATATTGAGATAATTATCCAAACTAAATATTTTCGAACAATATCCATCAGGGTAATCTTTCCCAAGTCCTGATACCGCCCTATTTTCAGCTCTTTCATCAATTGGTGTACCAACCTGTAATCAAGGGGAACCGTCCAGCCCGTAATCTTGGCAGCAATGGCTGCTGAAGATTGGGCAGGCATGTTCAACAAAGCAATGGAAACCTGTTCGGATAAATGGTTGGATGTGTGAGGTAACTTTGCAAACGGCCATTCCGGATAAAGATCCGTACTCCTGAGAAAGGGAAAACTGCTGTTTTTCGGTTTTGAATGAAGGATTTTAAAATCTTTCAGATCAATCTTACCCTCGGCTGCCATTCTTTCAAGGGTGTCTGTTCTAACTATACCTGCATCTGCAATTTTATCCCTTACGCTAAAAACCACATTATCATGGGTGCCGCCAAATTTCAGCGCTTTAAAATCCGTCTTAAAATTTATGCCCTGTTTATGAAATTCAAATCGGGCCATCAACCATCCACCAAAGGAATTTGGATCTACTGCCATAAAAATCATATCTTTAAGATCAAGGTATTTATTAATTGATCTGTTATCTTTTCGCGTAAAAATAACGCCGCCAAAAGTCTGGTATCCTATATGATGCCAGCGATTTCGCAGAGTAGCTATTCTTGACAGTCCATGGTTTTCCTCCAGCAGTACATAGTATCCGCTATTGGTCACAAGAAAATCAATCCCGGCGTTGATAACACTTGTATGAACTTCTTCAAAATTTAGAGGTACGATAATAAAATTACTATTTTGTATTGTCTTTGTAAGGTATTGGGCTGTAGGGCCCCATTTTTCCATTGCTTTTTGGGTACCCCTTTTAGCCAGGACCCCTATTTTTACCTGCCCTGAATGGGAATTCGCCGACAGCACAGGGGGACCCACAAAAAACATGGACACAGACAATAGCAATACAAGCCATATGTCAATTTTGATAGCCCGGCTAAAAAAAAACATAATGACCCTTCTTTAGATTAATAATAAAATGATAAGGCTTATTTATTTTGATAACTTAAATCAAGTTCACTGAGAAGTAATTAAAATATTTTCTAAAAAATATAATCTAAAGTCAAGATAAATTATTATTATTTTAGCCTTTTTAACAGGCGCCCGTCAATAAAGATCAAGCCAATAAAAATCAATGCCAGGCCTAGAAAAACATTCCATCCCGGAGTCTCTGACAACACCATCATTCCTAAAAATATCGCACTCACGGGAATTAAAAAAGTTACCAGCAAAATATTGGTTGCACCAGCCTTGGACAGCACATGAAAATAGATAATATATGCCAGTGCTGTTGAAACGGCTGAAAGCCCGAAAAGTGCAGCCCATGTCACAGGTGCGGGGTCAAGGGCCAGGGGCTGTTCAATCATAAAGGCCAAAGGAATCATAATAATGGTGGAGCCTGTCAGCATTCCTGCCGCCACAACCACAGGGTCGATATCTTTGAACCGTCGACCGAAAATGGCTGCAAATGCATAGAGGAGAGCTGCCCCCAGCACGGCAGCCTGGCCCGCAATCTTCATTCCAACACCGCTTAAGGCTTCTATGCCGATCAGAATTGCCACGCCGATCCATCCGAATAAAACGCCTGTCAGCCTGTTGGTTGTCAATGGTTCGTCTTTTGTTAAAAAATGGGCAAGAATCACACTGAAAACAGGGGTGGTCGCGTTTAAAATAGATGCCAGGCTTGAATCAATATATTGTTGTCCCCAGGTGATAAGGGTGAAAGGAATCACATTGTTCAGTATGCCAATGGCCAGGAATGCCCCCCAAATGCCAGGATTTTTTGGCATTTTACGGTCGGTAAACCAAACAAATCCCCACAAAAGAAAGGCCGCAAATCCCACCCGGTATAACACAATAGTCAAAGGCGTCATCTTTTCTACGGCAATCTCTACAAAGAAAAAAGATGCCCCCCAGATGATTGAAAGAATAACGATCAGGAACCATAGTCCGGCCCCCATAACCTGATTCATATTTTTCATTGCCTATTTTCCTTTTCAAAACCCCCAATAAAGAATGAAAGATAAACCAGATTAATAAATTTATCCACCCGAATCTTGCGGTTGCAAAACCTTGTGGGCTATATTCATTAAATATTTAATCAAAGGGACCTAGCATAGTATTCTGTTTAAGAAAGATTATTTCATTCAATTTTAAAGCCATCATTTATAATTCCTTTGTCAACATATTCCTTGTGCTGCTCAGGATCATGAGTTGTTAGAGGTATAATATTTTGAATTTTTCCTGAATAAAACTCATCGTATAACCATTTAATTTGGTGAAGAATCTGGCGACGGTTTTCAAAACGCTTTTTGCTGGCAACCCACGGGCGTGATTTCCTTTTCATGACACTGTCAGCCACCCAGACTATATCTCCGATAAAAAGAATTTCATTATTATTTTGCAGTTTAACAAAGATAAGTTGATGCCCCATACTGTGGCCCGGAGCGTCAATAAGTACAACTCCGGGAGCTATTGAATGATATTTATCATATTCAAGCGGTTTGTAATTTTCAAAAGCGTTATCAGGAAATTCAGAATCATTAATTGTTGGGCCTGTTATCTGTTTTTTTGTTAAATATGATTTTGTAAGAATATTTTCCATGTTATCCGATTGTGCAATTCCGCCGATATGATCCCAGTGTTCATGGGTCGCTACAATAAAATCTGCATTATCCAGGGCTTTTTGCATAATATTATAGTTTTGCTGATAATAATCTTTACCAAAAGAAAATTTATCAAATATACGTTTATTATACGGAACTTCTACAACAGCTGTTTTATCTTTGTAGACAATTTGAAAGGATGGGAATGTTATTTTGTATGGTTTGCCAAATTCGCCTGCAATTACTACCCAACTTGGCAGTTCACCGGTTGCTATCTCAATGAAATTAATGCTCATTGGCAATTTGTCTATATCTGCACTGGCCAGCTCTCTGACTCTGTCAAAGTCTACTTCAAATTTAGAAATTTGGGGCAGTGTTCCCCTAAAAAAGAGAAGGTAGGTGGCGATTAATAATCCGAAGATTAAAATTAGTAAAAAAATATTCATTATGTATTCACTCCTGTTTGTGGAATATCATTATTGTTCAAACGCGCTTTTAAAATCCTGTGAATATCCTGTATGTGCTGTATATATGGCAGAAACATTCTCAAGTGCAGCCAATTTCCTTATGGATAGT
Source organism: Desulfobacula sp. (assembly GCA_023139225.1). Lineage (GTDB taxonomy): Bacteria > Desulfobacterota > Desulfobacteria > Desulfobacterales > Desulfobacteraceae > Desulfobacula. The sequence goes on from JAGLNZ010000058.1 coordinate 8,166, forward strand.
TTTTGCTGTTCGGTATTCATATTAAAGCAGCTATAAAATGGAAAAATTTTTTCCTTCCTTAAAATAAGGGTATCACCTGTAAAAAGCATGGAACCGTTAATCAAATAACACATGGAGCCCGGTGTATGTCCGGGGGTCGAAATCGCCCGGACATTGATATTGCCTGCAGCGATTTCGTCACTATCAGACAAAAGATTATAGGTGTTTAGAATTTTAGGATTTGAATAAATACCGGGTACTCTTGCGGTTAACCCGTTTATCATCTGTTCTTCTTCTTTACTCAGATAAACCTGCGCGTTTTTAAAAATACCATAACTGCCGGCATGATCGATGTCACTGTGTGTCAGGAATAAATGGGTAATGCTCAAAGGATCTATATTGATTTTTTTGAATTCATCAATAAGCCCTGGGGTTTTATATGAAGCATCAATTGCAATCGTGTTATTTCCATCTGTATATACGAACATATTAACAATTCCTATCCTGAGGGCAAAAAGTCCATCTGCCAACTTACAGGTTTTAATTGGGTTCCAGTTCCAACGAAAAAGACATGCTGTGGCCCACCTTAATACTTTATCAATTTTCCTCACTTTATTTCCTCCAATTTTCCAATATTGTGGTGTTATCCTTTTTCGATCCATACAGACAGTTCGATCAGCCCGTAAGACTTTAAGATTTCTTTTAAACTTATGCCGACCCGGCTGCCCTGGCTTTCCGGGTAATCGGTATCCCACATGAGGCGTAGTGCTAAATCGCCAAAGATTGTAACGTGACCATAGATCCTGACTTCAACAACACCCTTTGTTTCTCGAACATCTGCTGCCAGGTCCATAAGGCGAAAAAAGGCTTCTTCCTCTTTATTGGCTGCTGCTCTAAGCTTAATTTCTTCTATCCATTTCATAGCCATTCTCTGTTAAGGGATAAACTGCGGACTTGGGCTTCTCATTGCTTACCATGGGACCAAAACCATCTGCTGCCTTACTTAACAGTTTATTCCATTTCGCCCAGTCAGCATCAAAATAAACAGCACCTGTAGGGCAATAACGAACACACGAAGCACAATGAATGCATTCGGGTTTTCCTTTTGGAATGAATGGTCCTTTCCCGTTCAGTTCGATACGTTGAACCGGACAAAGCTTAACGCATTTACCGCAACCTTCGCACTTGTCTGAATCAATGATGAGCTTGGGATACATATGTCGCTGCCATACTTTTTCCCGGAAAATAATATGGGCTTTGATTTTAACCTTAGGACTCTGGTAAGCTAATTTGTGTGTAATATCCGCACAGTCCTCCGGCTTTTTATTTTCGAATTCTTTTATTCTGCAGGCTAAATCTTCAATTAACGGCAATGCTTCATCTCCAGGCATCCCTTCGTTGACTGTTCTCTTTATCTGTTTTAGCTTTGATAAACAATGTGATGAATTAACCTTCATACCTGCAACGATTATCCGCCCTGATTTCTTCAAAAGCTTTGCCCCCTCCTGGAGGGCAATCCCGGAATTAATTCCTCCATAGGTTACAAAGGGAACAGCCAATTTTCCCCATCCATTTTTCGGATGGGGAAGTGCCTTGATGATATTTTTAACATTATAATGCATATGGTGAGCATAAACCGGAGAACCGACACAAAGAAGGTCATGTTCCTTGATTGTTTTTTTTAAATATTGCCGGACATTTCTTCCATCAAACAGTTTTCTATCTCTTGCAAGATTCACACGTTGCACTTTACAATTTTGAGCAACCAGGCTTTTTTCCAACCATCTGCTGACTTTCAAAGTGTTCCCGGAAGGGCTGAATGCTATTATTGCAACTTTCATAATTTTTCTCCATTAATATATTATTACTTCTGCCTTAATCTTATATTGCCAAAATTGTGCCAAAATATTTTTTCTTATTATATCAGTGAGTTATAATCCTTGCTAAATTTTTCTCCAATATATCGTATAAAAAAATACCATATATTTAATATCTTTTCTAAAAATACCAAATATGGTAGATATATTCAAATGGATGAGAAAGACTTTTTTATTGAGATTACTCGCAGAATCTGTGGCAGCCTGGAGATAGAAAAGGCTTTACACAGGTGCCTCATGTATATCAGAGATTTTATTCCCGCAGACCAGGCATATCTGACCTATTATGACCCTGAGTCAGAAGTGATAAGAGTCTTTGCCATGGCTACCATAGAAGGCGGTCATCGCAGTAAAATTCGATTTCCGCTTTCACCTTCAACCAAAACCTGGCAAATTCAGAAATCAAAGATTCAGGAGGTCTATCTGGTTAACCGACCGGAAGAGCATCCGTTGATTAAGAACGCCCTGGAATTCTTTGGAGAGGACTCGTCGCTTCTTATCATGCGCTTGATCGTGGAAAAAGAGTTTGTGGGTGCTCTGGTCCTGCGTACGGACGGTCGAGACAGGTATTCTAAGGACCATGCCCGTTTGCTCGGCAAGCTTAATGAGTCTTTTACCATTGCCCTTGCCAACAGCCGCAAGCACCAGGAAATTCTCGAACTAAAGGATTTATTGGTTGATGACAACCGTTATCTGAAAAATGAACTAAGTCAAAGAGATGGAGAGGAGATTATCGGAACCGAATTCGGCCTCAAAGGGGTGATGGACATGGTCCGAAAGGTAGCCCGGCTTTCCAGCCCGGTTCTATTACTTGGTGAAACAGGGACAGGAAAGGAGTTAATCGCCACAGCTATTCATAATTCCTCTGCCCGTTCGGAGGGCCCCTTCATCAAGGTAAACTGCGGGGCAATACCGGAAACACTCATTGACAGCGAACTTTTCGGCCATGAGAAAGGAGCTTTCACAGGAGCGATCACTCAAAAACGCGGGCGTTTTGAGCGAGCCCATGGCGGAACCATCTTTCTTGATGAAATCGGAGAACTTATACCTGAGGCTCAGGTAAAACTATTAAGGGTATTACAGGAAAAAGAAATTGAAAGAGTTGG
>JAGLNZ010000580.1 GCA_023139225.1 Desulfobacula sp.
GCTTGAATCAACACGGATTTAAACGTCTGGTTGTGGTTACCGGCCACCTGGAAGATTGTATTCGAGATTTTCTGAAAACCCGGGCCGGGAACATAAAAATTGAGTATGTTTTCAGTCCATTATACAAAACTACCAATAATATATATTCGCTATGGATGGCCCGAAAAATAATCAATGAACCATTTATGCTCATCGAAAGCGATCTTGTTTTTGAACCGTCTTTATTAACGGAAATGCTTTATCCCGACAGGATTGCCATCGCACGAATGAAACCCTGGCTGAACGGTTCAACCGTAACGCTAAATCCTTCAAACAAAGTTAATGCATTCCATAGTGATTCAATCAACGGCTCAAATGAGATCAGATATAAGACAGTTAATATTTACAGCCTTTCGGTTTCATCGTGGTACCGGGTGATTGAAAAACTGAACCAATATATTCTGGCTGGCAGGGTAAATGATTATTACGAAGCCGTATTTCAACAAATGGTGGTTGAAAAATCCTTATTCCTTCAGGCGGTTCATTTTGACCATCAGCCCTGGTATGAAGTAGACACTATTGAGGACCTTGCTTTTGCTGAAAAATTGTTCCCAATAAAAACTGGTAAACCTCTTCCATTATATGCTTTAAAATCAAACGAGTTAAAAAAGACGACCATACCTGTCCGTAAATCCGTTTTAAAGGAAAGTTTTTATGCCTGATCCTGAATATAAAAACCAGATAGAAAAATATGAGTACATTTCAGGTCAGCATGGTGGATATTATCGCCATGATTTTGTTGATCATGCCTATTTATATAATTTATATTTCCCGCCTGAAGAGGTGTTTTCCTGTTTTAAAAACCAAATTCATGATCTTGTCTTGAACTATCCCGTTGCTCAGGATGTGCTTGCATCCCTGGTGGGAAAGCTGATCGATCAACCACCTGAACACATTGTTGTCGGCAACGGTGCAGCAGAACTTATAAAAATTGTCTCCGGGCACATTGCCCGGAAAATTATTATTCCCGTGCCTTCGTTTAACGAATATGTGAATGCTGCCCCAGCGGGGTGTGCCATAGAATTTCCCCTTGAGATACCATCTTTTCAACTGGATGTGGATAAATTTGCAGATCGTATCATTGAAACCCATGCAGATGTTGCGGTTGTGGTCACACCGAACAATCCAACTGCCATGGCTGTTCCCAAATCCGATTTAATACGCCTGGCAAAAAAACTGGCTGATCATGACTGCCTGCTAATAATTGATGAATCCTTTATTGAATCCTTTATTGATTTTGTTCAGGACACCGATCTAGGATCTGGTCAGACATCCATGGAAGACCAAATAGAGACATATCCTAATATCGTAATTTTTAAAAGCATGAGTAAAGCATACGGTATCTGCGGTCTTCGAATCGGTTATCTTTTGACAAGAAATTCCAATTTTATAAAAGCAGTCCGCCAGGGTGTCCATATTTGGAACATCAATGGATTTGCTGAAGAATTTTTAAGAATTTTACCTGATTATCGT
>JAGLNZ010000581.1 GCA_023139225.1 Desulfobacula sp.
AGTTTCTATACAGAACATGGAGACATTTTTGCCTTGGGCTCAATAGTTGCAATCTGTCTTGCTTTTATGTTAAAAGGTATCAGAAAAAAGATTTGGAGAAAAGTTTAGGAGAAATCAAAATGAGTTTAGAATTAAAACAAGACATTAAAGCCATATATACTAAAGCCGACAAGCTCAGGGAGTATCTTTGACCTGTCTGTAAAGCAAAAGCGTCTCCGCGAACTTGAAATGATTATTTCCAAAAAAAATTTCTGGAACGATTCAGACAAAGCCACCCTTCTTTTAAAAGAGAGAACCCTTCTTTCAAATCTTATAGAAGCTTTAGCAAACATTTACAAGGACATTGAAGATGCAGATGTTCTCCTGGAACTTGCCCTTGAAGAGTCGGATAAAGACAGTGAGAAGGAAGTAGCGGCTCTTTTATCCGTACTTGAAAAAAAAATAAAAAAATTCTGGGTTCAGATCACCCTTGACGGTGAAGACGATGCAAGGGATGCCCTTGTTTCCATCAATGCCGGTGCCGGAGGGACAGATTCCCAGGATTGGGCTGAAATGCTGTTTCGCATGTACACCCGATGGATTGATAAAAAAGGATATAAATTTCAGATTATCGATTATCAGCCAGGAGATGAGGCCGGGATTAAAGGGGCGACGCTTCGTGTGACAGGGGAAAACTGTTACGGATTTATGAAGGTTGAATCAGGGGTGCATCGACTTGTCCGGATTTCACCCTATAACGCAAGCGGAAAGCGCCATACATCATTTGCATCCGTATTTGTCTATCCTGAAATTAAAGATGAAATCAAAATCGATATTGATGAGTCAGATCTGAGAATTGATGTATACCGGGCAAGCGGAGCCGGCGGACAGCATGTAAACAAGACCAGCAGTGCAGTCAGGATCACCCATCTTCCCACAGGAGTGGTGGTACAATGCCAGCAGGAACCTTCCCAGCACCGCAACAAAGAGATAGCCTTTAAGGTTTTAAAATCAAGGCTTTACCAGCTTGAAAAGGAAAGTCGGGATAAAAAAATGCAAAGCCTTCATGACGGCAAAGATGATATTGCCTGGGGAAGCCAGATCAGATCCTATGTTCTTCATCCCTACAGGATGGTTAAAGACCATCGAACAGATTTTGAAATGGGAGATGTGGACAGGGTACTGGATGGTGACCTGGACCCTTTTATTGAAGGAGTTTTACTCTCTTAAAAACATGAATCCGTTACCCATTATAGAAAAATTTTATACTCCCGGTACAAAACTTTATAAAATTCTTCTTGATCACAGTCAAATTGTCACTGAAAAGAGTCTTGAAATTGCCCGGAGCCTGAGTCATCTGAACCCAAATCTTGGATTTATTAAAAAAGCGGCCATGCTGCATGATATCGGCATCTATCTGACCCGGGCTCACTCCATTGACTGTAATGGAGAAGCACCTTATATCTGTCACGGATACCTTGGACGAATGCTTCTGGATGAACTGGGACTGCCCCCTGAATACGGATTTGTCTGTGAGCGGCATACGGGTGCGGGAATTACAAGAGAGAACATTATGTCAAACGACCTTCCACTTCCCCACAGGGACATGGTGCCCGTCAGTATTGAAGAAAAAATTATCTGTGTTGCAGACAAGTATCACTCAAAAAGTCCGAAACATGCAGATAAAAAAATAACCACCATGCAAATCATTGAGGAACTTGAAAAAATAAACAAAGATCATGCAAAAAGATTTTCAATCTGGGCTGAAGAATTCAACCTTTAACAGCGGTGAAATATCATTCTTGTTAACGAAATAAAATTGTTATAAAAGGATATTTCATGTGCCGGAAAAATACCAAAAATGATAATAACAACTGACAATGGTAAAAAAATAGATACTGTAGGCTTATCCTCGGAAGAGCGCCATATCCTGCAAAAACTCTTTGCCTGGAAGACCGTTGCTGATTCTTTGACCCAGTTTAGAAAAATAAAGGACCGGGCAATGAAAATGGGGTGGAATAATTCCGGCCCTGTCCCGGAAAGCCGCAATTTAAAAATTGTCATTCAACACCTGGAAAAAGAACTTATCCTGCGACTGAAAAAAGAAAAACAAAATACGACGTAAAGCATTCAAACTTGTATTTGTTCAAGCCTGTAAGGACTGTCCATTTCATGGGATAAAAATTTTTCAACAATGGTTTTTTCCCCTGTTGTATAAAAATGAAACTTAGGATCATTGCCGGCATTTGAAATTAAATCACATTCGAGCAGTATTCTCTTTGTCTGGGCTGCAACAGCATGGGCAGGATCAATGATGGTTAGAGTGTTTTTTGTGACCTTTTTAATTATTTGCTTTAAAAATGGATAATGGGTACAGCCCAGCACAATTGTATCCACACCTTTTTCCATCATGGGTAAAAGATATTCCTCTAAAAGGCTTTGGGCTTTTTTACTGTTTTGACGACCCTGTTCAACGAGTTCTACAAGACCATGGCCCGGCTGGACAAACACATCTATTCCATTGGCATATTTTTCAAAGCTCTGTTTAAAAAGCCTGCCGTTAAACGTATTTTCTGTAGCAAGGATACCGATTTTTTTACTTGTGGTCTGCATTGCTGCAGGTTTTATGGCCGGCTCCATGCCGATAAACGGAACCTTATATTTTGACCTGAAATTGTCTATGGCCACAGCAGTCACTGTGTTACAGGCGACAACAATCAACTTGCACTTAAGTTTAAGTAGAAATTCAATATTTTTTTTGGCCAAAGAAAGTGCCTCGTCCTTTGTTTTGGAGCCATAGGGACAATTGCCGCTGTCCGCAAAATAATTAATGGACTCACAGGGAAGCAGTTTTTTGATTTCTTTTAAAACCCAAAGCCCGCCGACACCGGAATCAAAAATACCTATGGGATATTTTTGCATCATTGCTCCGTCTCCAATTCACTTGCAAAACCTTTCTCCAACCCGTATTTTATGTGCAATTTGACATGACCTTTATCAATTGTCAAACACTGCTCTAAATGAATACCCTTAAAAGAATCATATCAAAAGCCCTTTTATTTGTTTGACATCCTAAATAATAATTATTAATTGATCCTATTGGTATAAAAATGAGGGAATAATCAACTTTTAAATAATGGAAGAGAGACATTATGGGCGGTTTTTTCGGTTGCGCTTCTAAAACACCATGTAATAAAGACCTTTTTTATGGGACAGACTATTTATCCCACCTTGGAACCAAACGCGGCGGTATAGCAACTGTGGATAAAAAAGAATTTCATCGGACAATTCATAACCTTGAAAATGCATATTTCAGATCAAAATTTGAGTCGGATATTGACACCCTGCCCGGCAATATGGGGATAGGAGTTATCAGTGATACAGATTCCCAGCCGATTATTATTCATTCCCATCTTGGAAAATTTGCCGTTGTTACTGTCGGTAAAATTGCAAATCTTGAGGAGCTCGCCCAGCAAGCCTTTTCACAAAATATTCACTTTGCCGAAACAAGTGGGGGTGAGATCAACCCTTCAGAGCTTGTGGCAATTCTCATTGGCCAGAAAGGATCTTTCGAGGAAGGAATTTCAAACGCCCAGGCAAAAATTAAAGGGTCCTGTTCAATGCTGATTTTAACGGATTCAGGGATCTATGCTGCCAGAGACAGGCTGGGCAGAACCCCCATAGTAATAGGAAAACGTGAGGATGCCTATGCGGCGAGCAGCGAATCCAGTGCATTTTCAAACCTGGGTTTTGAAATCGAACACTATGTCGGCCCCAATGAAATCATCCTGATAACACCCGAGGGTATCCAACAGATTCAGCCGCCGGGCAAGGACATGCAGATCTGCTCTTTTTTATGGGTATATTACGGATATCCGGTATCATCCTATGAAGGGATCAACACGGAAAAGGTCCGGTATAACTGTGGGGCCGCTCTCGCAAAAAGGGAAACAGATAAGGCGGATCTCGTGGCAGGCATCCCTGACTCCGGTATCGGGCATGCCATAGGATTTGCCAATGCAAGCGGGCTCCCCTACATGAGACCCTATGTAAAATATACACCGACCTGGCCCAGAAGTTTCATGCCCCAGAACCAGGAGATGAGGGATCTTGTGGCCCGTATGAAACTGATTCCTATCAAAGAAATTATCGATGGAAAGCGTATCATGTTCTGCGATGATTCAGTCGTAAGGGGGACCCAGCTAAAGGACAATACCCAAATTTTATATGAATACGGTGCAAAACAGGTTCATATGAGAATTGCCTGCCCATGCCTCATACATCCCTGTGAGTTTTTAAATTTTTCAACATCCCGGTCAACACTTGACCTGGCCGGCCGGAAAGCCATTTTTGAAATTGAAGGAACCGATGATACGGATCTGACAGACTATGCTCTGGATGGATCAGAAAAACACTCGGCCATGCTCGGCAAAATCATAGACCGGTTAAAGCTTACCAGCATCCGGTACCAGAAACTGGACGATCTGGTTAAGGCCATCGGTCTTCCAAAAAATAAACTTTGTACACATTGCTGGGATGGATCAAGCTATTTTTAACGGATTTTGCCTGTCCGGGGTTAATAGGTCCACTTAAAGACCCCCATGCCCAGTATATTCATGAGGGTTGGAATAAGATAAATAATCCCCAGGGTAATCAATTTTGTTTTCATGGTTTTCCGGGTAATAACAAAAATAGCAGCAC
>JAGLNZ010000582.1 GCA_023139225.1 Desulfobacula sp.
GCAAACTTGCCTCATTAGATAAAAAAGCAACATAAATGCGTTAAAGAAGGCTCCTTAAGGCCAGTGCTTCATCATTACCAGGATCAATACGCAGCACCATATTCAGATAGTTGTCTGCCGGTATTATTTTTTTTTTATTGTAAAAAATTTTTGCGATTTTAAGCTTTACATCTATTCTGCCTCGTTGATTTTTATCAATGGTTAAGAAATGTTCAAGAGCCTCATCGATTTCACCCATCTGTTCACAGACAATCCCTGTTTTATAGACTAGGTCATAGTTTGAGGGAAAATCCATGATTAGGCGGTTCAGCAGGTTTTTTGAATATTCCAGTTCTGTTTGCCGGATACAGATATCTACAATTTCTTCTTTAATGGATAAATCTTTGGAGGCTGTTGAAATAATTTTTGAAAAAATATTTTTTGCCAGCCGGGCAAGATTTTTTTTCAATAGTACTTCACCAAGTTGTATGGCTCGGCTGGTAAATTTTCTAGTCAAAGAAATCACTTCAAGGTAATACCGGGCAGCTGAAATATAATCGTTTTTCTTCCAGTACATTTCACCGAGAAGATGTCGGGTTACGGCATCCTGCTTGTTTATTGCCGCCGCCCTTTGAAGACACTTTCCCATGGTTTCTTTATCTCCGGTTTTTTGATATAGAAGTCCTAAATTTCGTAATATCCTGGAAGCTGTGGGTCTTAAGCGAGCCGCATATTTCATATGTTCAATAGCTGTATCAAAATCTTTTTTTTCTTCACAAGTACGGGCATTTCGAATATGTCTGGCTGCCATATCCGGATGGTTAATCTGATGAATAATGGTTTTAATTTTATCATCCAGCACAGCAGGTGTTAACGGCTTAATAAGATAGCCCTCCACTTCTATTTCAGCAGCTTCCAATACAATATCTTTTTCAGATTCGCCGGTAACCATCAGCACGGGTATATCTCTTAAATATCTGTCATTTCTGATGGCTTCAAGCAGTTGAGAGCCGTTCATTACCGGCATTTTCCAGTCAACAATAGCAAGATCAATTGGGGTTGAGTGTAATATCCTTAACCCGTCCACTCCATTTTCAGCCATGTGCAGGGTTTTGCCGATGTTCAGGTTCCTGAGCATTTTCTGGACAATAGTGCGCATGGTTTTTACATCATCAACAATTAAAATCGACATGCTTCTAAGGTCTATCATTTTCTGTGCAGCTGATCCCGCAATATAAGGGTAAAAAAACAAATTTTCTCAAAATTATTTGAATATCCTAATACGATATTAATTTTTTGTAAAACAAAAAGAGTTGAAACCTTATGTCGTGGATATTCTACTGGTATTAAAATTCAGGATATAATAGCATGATTTACGGGTTTAAAATGAGTGGAGAGAAAAAATGCCAATAAAATCACTGAGCGCATGTTTTGAAGATAGTTTTAAAACTTTTGGCAGTAATAAAGCCATTACGTTTTTCCGGAATGGAAAAATTGAAACGCAATTGACATATGAAAAACTGCACAAAGACATCAGTCGGTTTGCAAATTTTTTGTCGGCAAATGCCTTAAAAAAGGGGGACCGGGTCATTTTGCTGCTTGGAAAATCAGTGATTAGTGTTGTGGCTCATATCGCTTTGTTAAAAGCTGGTATTATCGCCGTACCCTTAAATTCCGGATTTAAGAAAAATGAACTTGAATACCTGCTCAACGACGCAAGAGCAAAAATGATCATGGTTGACCCGGATAAAACAAAGATGATCCGGGATATAGATCCTCAAATAAACATATTGGAAATATTGACGCACCTGCCCTATCAAGATAATAATTTTTTTAAATCTGCTATTGTATCTTCTCCGGAAATAAAGATTACGCAAAATGATCCCGGGTTGGTTATTTATACATCAGGAACAACCGGATATCCAAAAGGCGCGGTCCTTACCCACGGCAACCTGGTTTGTGATGCAAAAAACATTATTTTTACCTGGGAGATTTCCCCAAAGGATGTCCTTTGCCATGCCCTTCCCCTGTTCCATATCCACGGGCTTTGCTTTGCACTGCACACAGCTTTTTTAAGCGGTTCCCATGTTCTCATGCTGGACCGTTTTACACCAAAGACGGTCCTTCAAAGATTATCGTCAAAACATTCATCTGACACTTGCAGTCTTTTTATGGCTGTTCCTGCCATGTATACCAAACTTATGGATTTTATAGGGGACAAATCATTTGATTTTAGTCATATGCGGTTATTAACCTCCGGCTCTGCCCCGCTTTTAGAAAAAGAATTTAACAGGATAACAAGGATATTCGGGAAAGAACCGGTTGAAAGAGAAGGTATGTCGGAAACCGGGATGAATTTTTCAAATCCGTTAAATGGCAGGAAAATACCGGGAAGCATCGGGCTTCCCTTACCGGGGGTTCGTGTCAGAATCATGAATCCGGATACCAGATTGGATGTTAAACCCGGAATTGTCGGAGAAATCTGGTTAAAAAGTTCTTCCATTACAAAAGGATACTGGGAAAAACCTGCCCAGACCCAAAAGACCTATGAAGAGGGATGGTTTAAGACCGGCGATCTGGGAAGAATGGACAAAGACGGGTATTACTTTCTAACGGATCGGATTAAGCATTTGATTATTACCGGCGGAGAAAATGTTTCAGCCAAAGAAGTGGAAACTATTATCAATACGATAAAAGGGGTAAAAGAGTCCTCTGTGGTCGGGATACCGGACGAAACCTGGGGTGAAAAAGTGGTGGCTCTGGTTGAAAAAACACCTGGAATTCAATTAAGTGAATCTAAAATAAAATCAATATGCAAAGAAAAGCTGCATAACTGGAAATGCCCAAAAAAAATTGTGTTTACCCAAGATATTCCTAAAAATACCATGGGCAAGGTGTTAAAAGAAAAGGTGACGGAGTTTTTTTATTAATATTGTTAGGATGAACTAAAAAATTATTGATGCTTTATTTTAAGGGGTGAAATAATGCTTGGAAAATTGAAAATCTTCTTTTTTATACTTCTGATAACGGGAATCGGATACGGAATTTATTTTTTAGATGGTGCGTTGCCGATAGGAACAGGATACTCTGCCAAGTATATCTGCTCCCAGGTGTTTTTGGCTGGTCGTGATCCGGATCTGGTTTTTGACCAGGAGGTGAAACCGACCCATCCTCTCTTTCGTCTGGTTAAGATAAGTGTCGATGAAAATAAAAGGCAGGTCACTGCATCGGCTTTTGGCTTTTGGAAAACAATGACAGCTGTGTTTCGGGATGAATGTGGCTGCACCCTTGCTGTAGACACGAGCAGGGAGGAGTTGCTAAGCCAGGCTAAGGATATACAACCACAAAAAAAAGAAAGAAGCGATGATGTTTGGCCTTATGGCAAAAAGGTTGATCTGACGGATTTGTCTGATAACATCGACCAGGTTAAATTGAAAAAGGCGATGGAAGATGCATTTAAGGAACCGGGGCCGGATACTAAAAGAAATACCCAGGCCATTGTAGTTGTTTTAGGTGATCAGATTATTGCAGAAAAATATGATGAGGGGTTTGATGAAAACACACCCATGCTGGGCTGGTCCATGTCAAAAAGCGTGACAAACGCTTTTGTGGGTATTCTTGTAAAAGAGGGTATTCTTGATATTATGCAGCCGGCTCCTGTGGCGGCCTGGAATAAGAAAACGGATCCAAGGGGAAAAATTACCCTTGATATGCTGCTTAGAATGTCCAGCGGCCTTGAAAGAAACCTATGGACCTTTTAAAGATGCAACCTATATGCTTTATACCAGTAAAAGTATGGCTGAATATGCACAGACTAAACCGCTTCAAACAGCATTGGACGAAAAATGGTCATATTCTTCGGGAACGACAAATATCATCGCAAGGATCGTAAGAGATAAAACCGGTGGGACTCTAGCATCGACGAAAAATTATTTCAATAAAGGGCTTTTTAATAAGCTTGGGATGGTCTCAGCCGTTGTTGAGGCGGATTCATCAGGTTCATTTGTGGGATCAAGCTATATGTTTGCAACGGCAAGGGACTGGGCAAGGTTTGGGTTGTTTATAAAAAATGACGGGGTCTGGAAGGGTGAACGAATTCTGCCGGAAGGCTGGGTTGCCTATTCAACCACACCAACACCCAAAGCCCCTATGGGTAAGTATGGTGCTCAATTCTGGCTGAACGCCGGTGATAAGGAAAATCCGACAAACAGGACATATCCAAGTCTTCCCGCAGACCTTGCTTATTTAAGCGGATTTAACGATCAGGTAGTAGCGATAATACCCTCAAAAGATCTGGTGGTGGTCAGGTTAGGGGTGACCCATGATAATTCATGGAGCAATGAGACCTTTGTTAAAAACGTGATTGACGCTATTGACGAATAATTCTTGTAACAAAGAGATGAACATCTTTAATCTCCTTAATGCTATTTCAGGATAATTTTTATAGCCTTGATCTCAATGTTTCATCGTGCTAAACTTTTTTTTCATTTTTTAAGTATCTTTAAAAAACGAACTTAGAATAATTAAGGAGGAAGCAAAGCAAAGATGTCACCTCAGATGGAAAACAAAGTCAAAGAAGAAGTTGCTGCACTCAACCTGGGTAACAAAATCAGAAATCTTCGTAAGCACAGGGCTTTAACACTCCAGGAAGTCTCAGATCTGACAGGGCTTTCAAAGCCGTTGCTTTCGCAAATTGAAAATAATCTTGCCGCCCCCCCCATTGCTACGCTAATTAAAATTTCAACTGCCCTTGGTGTAAAAATCAGTCATTTTTTCCGTGATCATGATATGGGAGACCGGATTGTGGTTGTGAGAAAACACGAACGGTACAGCGTTAAAAAATTGTTTCATCATAAAAACGAATCCAAGGTTGGGTATCGATGGGAGTCTTTGGCATATCCCATGGTGGGAAAGCAGATGGAGCCATTTATTGTAGAGATAGAACCAAGAGAAGAAGAAAAACTGCTTTACAATGATCATAAGGGAGAAGAATTTCATTTTGTCATGGATGGCGTTGTTGAATTTAGAAGTGCCGAACAGACACATCTGCTTGAAAAGGGTGACAGCATCTACTTTGATTCAAGTATCCCCCATGCTCTACGGGGAGTTGATGGTGTTGCCAAATCTTTGATTATTATTTATGCACCTAAATAACAGGGCTTTAAAAAATGCCATAGCCACAAATATTATTAAATTTTATACAACTTCAATATGCCAGGGTTCAAATCTTACACCAAGATCATTATCACGTTCATATCTGAATTTTAAATAGCCAAGATCGTTAAGTTTTTTATATACATTCGTCTGTGTAAACCGTTCTGTAAAATTATGGATGCCGAATCCTTTTTTCCCCACATCAAAATCACCTACACCATGGAAGGAATAACCCGGTGGGGCAAGAGATCTGGATGCCATGGAAAGGTTTCCACGGCTTTTTTGGGCCTTATTTAAAAACAGTAGAAATTGTTTCATGATGCTGCGGACGCCGGATGTCAGGATTACATTTTTTCCGACTTCTTTTTTAATTTGGTTGTACATTGCAATGGGTTTCCCGCGGTAAAGATAATTTCCTGTATAAGGGATTTTTTTTACCTGTTTTTTACTAATTATTTCAGTAATACTTTTAATGGGTTTTTCACCCATAAATCCATAATCATTTACCCGGGAATAAAAAAGCATTTCAAGGAAATCAAGTTCTTGTTTTGAAAAAGCACCAATGGCTGAATAAGATTTTCCAATCTTTATGGCATCATCAAAATTCAACAGGCAAAAATTTCCATACCCAATAGTTTTTTGCATTTTTTTCAGTCGGTTAAGCGATACCTCTAAAAGAGGGAAATGTTTATCATCAAGGAAAATATCTTCATCATAGACTTGGTCAAAAAGCCGTTTTTTTAATAACCTGTCTTTAATATGGGAATCAAATGAGCCGGTATGATTTTCAACAGGCTTTAAGGTGTTAGCAAACGCCAGGGGCCCGGTTGTCATTGTAAAAAAGAAAGCAGCCTGTTTTAGAAATGTTCTTCTATGCATTTGTCAATATTTTCAAGACAATTAAAAGTTAACTATTTAATGTTATAAAGTATACCACAAGAAAAAATAATATAATTTTTCACAAGGTTCAAGTTAAAAGTCACAAGGTTTATTGGATTGTTTCAATTTTACCTGCAAAAA
>JAGLNZ010000583.1 GCA_023139225.1 Desulfobacula sp.
ACCTTAATTCCATGTGGATGTGAAGATGATTTTGTTAAAAGATTCTTCACAAGACCATCGGTAAGATTCCCAGTTTTTTGATCCTTTTTTAATACAATAGAAACTTTTTGTCCTGGTTTAATCAGGGATCTTTTTTGCCCGTCAGTCATTTGTAATTTCCTTTATTTATTATAGGCACAACTATAAAAATTCAAGATCATAGTTTTGTTTATTAATTTCAAAAGTTCAGTTTCTATTCTTTAATCTCTGTCCTGAAAAGTTCGCTCTCATCAATATTTATCATTTTCTGACAATGATGACAGACCATATTTAATCGTTGAATATTTCCCTTGAAAAGAAATCTATCACAATGAGGACAGCGATATTCTTTTAAGTTTAGATCACTCTGCATTGGTGGGACTGTGGGGTCAGTATTCTTTTTTTGGGTCATTATTTCTCACTTATAATATTTTAAGTTATCGTCAGACACTTTTTAAAAAATCCACGCCATTCTCTTTTAAAAATTTAATTGATTTACTGCAAACTGGCGCACTTGTTTCTAAAACAACCGAAGCGCCTTGAACCTTTTCTTTTATCTTTTCAACTTTTTTTACAATTGTAAGAGCATCCTTCATTATGATCCTGCTTTTCCGATTAATAACCAGGACAAATTCATCAGAATCCTGCTTCATTAAAACCGTTCGAGGTGGAAGACCATAAAGTTTTGGATCTACTTGTTCAATCATTTTCATCCCGATGATGTCTGTTTAATACAATATTTCAATATCAATAATAAAATTTCTATGCAAGAAGGGTTTAAAAATTATCCTATGGTTGACAAGCTTCTTGAGTTTTAATAATCCTATTTCTACTCATCTTAGAAAATTATCTTTATCACGGAGGCAAAAAAAATGGTCGAGCGAACACCAAACAAAGAGGTTAAAGATCGGATAATCAGGATCAAACTTATTGATGGTTCCCTGGTTAATGGGCAGGTTAATATTAATAGAGAGCCGCAATATGACCGATTAAGTGATCTAATTGCAAGTAGCCGAGAACCATTTTTAATCATGTTTAATGCGACGGTGAATCTTGCTGATTTTGAAAAATCGGTCAAGCATAAAACTCTTTTTGTAAATAAAAGTCATATTATTTGGGCGGCTCCGGATGAAACCCAAATGTAAAATGGACTGTTAAAAATGCCTGACAAAACACTTGTCCTGACAAACTAACATAGATCAAATGCATTTCAATAAAACTGCACAGAGTTTATGAAGAAAAAAATCAGCATTAAGAATATTATTATTGCTACATCTTTATTAACCACACTTGCCTTATTGGTATTTTTCGATTACCAAAGAGTCCAGAAAGATTTCAGGAATCTTAAGGCTCAACTCACAGAGATCAGATTAGAAACGCTGACAAAAAATAAATACATGATTGTAAAATTTAAGGGAAAAGAAATGTCAGTTAAGGATTTTCGGACTGATAAAATTCTTGATTCAATGAATATTTCTACGCTGAACGATGTCATGCATGATACAAAACTTGGTCAAAATAGAGGTGTACAAATATCTCATTGTTTTGCTAAACTCTAATCGTTGAAATAGTATAGTTTTATTTTTGAAATTGCAGCCGACAAAGGAACTATCGAATGGAATGCCCTAAATGTAGCTTTCAAAACCAAGAAGGGATAAAATTTTGTGGAAAATGTGGATATGAAATTAATAACAATTATAAATTAGAAAAAGAAAAGAGAAATGCCAAAAGTGAAAGAAAGCATGTAACAATTTTTTTTACAGATTTATCCGGGTATACGGCAATGACAGAACGCTTAGACCCGGAAGATGTTAGAATAATTTTAAACCATGTTTTTAAAAAGATTTCAGAAATAATTGAAAAATTTGATGGTTTTATTGAAAGATATATCGGGGATTCGGTTATGGCAGTTTTTGGAATACCGAAGGCTCACGAGGATGATCCCGTAAGAGCTATTAATACTGCTATAGAGATTCATGATGCAGTAAAATCAATATCCCCATGGATTCAAGAAAAAGTTGGGCATCAAATTTTTATGCACACGGGTATTAATACAGGTCTTGTAGTAACTGGTGAGGTGAATCTTGAGAATGGTTCACATGGATTAACCGGACTTAATATTAATATAGCATCACGCCTTGAAAGCCTTTCGGACGATGACGAAATTTTAGTAGGACCTCAAACCTATAAACTGGCTAAAAATTTTTTTAATTTCCAAGCGCTTAAACCTGTAAATATTAAGGGGAAAACTGGATTATTACATGTTTATAAGGTCCTATCTAAAAAAAATATAGAATTTGGTGATAATATAAGAACATTTTTTTCAGGTAGAAATGAAGAACTTTCAATTTTATACAAACTATCCAATCAACTTGTCCATCAAGATATGGGTAGTACAGTTTTTATTATTGGTGATCCAGGTATTGGTAAATCACGACTGGTTAACGAATATAAAAAACAATTTTTGGATGCCGATATATTATGGATAGCGAGCCGGTCATCTTCATATCTTCAGGAAACAAGTTATGGTACATTTTTAGAAATTTTGAAGAATTATGCAGGAATTAAGGATTCTGATGATGACGTGAAAGGGTGGGATAAACTTGAAGAAAAGTTAATGCATTTGTTTCCTGGTGAAGTCCCTGAAACGCTTCCTTACCTGGCAACACTTTTATCATTAAAAGTAAAAGGAAATTTATTTGATAAAGTTCGGTTTATTGACGGAGAAGCACTGAAAAGCCAGATATATAGAGCTTTTTTTATTTTATTAAAACGATTAACTTATGACCGGCCATTAGTGCTTGAATTTGAAGATTTTCATTGGGCAGATCAGTCAACGGTTGATTTGCTTGAACATCTACTACCAATAGTTTGTGAACTTCCTTTATTAATATTATTTATAAGCAGAAATGCAAAAAATCGCCCGGCATCAAAATTAAGAAAATTTTTAAAAAATGTGCACAATGAGTATCATACTGAGATTTCGCTTAATCCTCTTTCAAAAGAGAATATTCTTGACTTAGCAAGTAAAAACCTAAATCTTGATCCAATATCTTCGCAATTACGTGGATTGATTCATCGCAAATGTGAAGGAAATCCGCTTTATCTGGAAGCACTTCTCTGGACCCTTAATCATAATGATCTAATTATAAAAAATGAAACCACTGGACAATACACCATAAAACCATTATCTGGTAAAGTGCCGATCCCGGATACATTGAGAGGCATAGTCGCATCAACTATTGACAGGCTGGATGAAGATATGAAGGGCCTTCTTAGAATTGCTTCTGTAATAGGAAGAAATTTCCTTTACCGTTTGTTGGAGGCCATTGGTGATACCAGCAAAAGTTTAGACAACAACCTCTCCATATTAATTGGAGAAAATTTGATAAAAAAAAAAGTTGAAAACCCTGAACTGGAGTATTATTTTTATCATGATCTGATCAGAGATGTTGCCTATGATACTATTCTATTGCAACATAGAGAAAAGCTACATCGTAGTGTAGGGGAAGCCATTGAAAGCGTTTTTTCTGACCAGATAGAAAGATTTTACGGTCTGCTTTCATACCATTTCGCAAAAGCAGCTCAATGGAATAAAGCCCAAAAATATTTAATCAAAGCTGGAGACCAAGCCAATCGAATTGCAGGTGACTCAGAAGCCTTGTCCCACTACAAAAAAGCCATGTCTGCAACCGAACAATTATTTAGTAATAAATTAAATGATTTTGAAAAAGCTGTTTATCAACGAAAATTAGGAGAAATATATTTCAGGCGTGGAGAGCATGATAAAGCATTAGTATCATTTAAACAAGCATTCAGCCTATTAGGAATATCATACCCGTTTGGCAAATGGCAGACAAGGTTTGCAATTCTAAATCAGTTAATAAAACAAATCATAAAAAGATTTTTTCATATTTTTAATAAAAAGATGACAATAACTAAGTTAAAAAATCATGAAGAAGAAGTTTGTAAAATTTTTGAATCTATGGCCTGGGTTGATTTTTTTATTAACTTGGAGCGCCTTGCGTTTGATGTGATCTCACTATTAAATTATGCAGAAAAAATAGGATATCTTCATAGAACAGTTCAAGGATATTCAGCAATGGGGTTCTTATTTGATTCAATGGGATTCCCATTTGTTGCGCGTAAATATCATAATTTATCAATGCGAGGAATTAAAAGTATAGATGATGAACTGATTACTGCATCAATTTATCTTTTCTGGGGATGCCATTTAGATTTTCAGGGAAAATGGAAAGAAGCATTGGTATCATATAAAAAATCAGCAAAACAATTTAAAAACATAGGGCATTTAAAAAAGTGGGGGAATTCGAAAATGATGATAGCCTTTGTTTTGAATTATCAGGGACAATTTTCCCAGAGCCATGAAATTTGTCTGCACATTGCTCAAATCGGATTGGAAAGCGGTGATCATCAATTAAGAGGCCAAGGGCTCCATGGTATTGGCTTAAATCAGTTATCTATAGGATCTCTCGATGATGCCATACTAAATATAAAAGAATCTATTAAACTATTAAAGTCTATTCCAGATTATTATGCATTAGGAATGGCTTATACTGATCTTGCAAGATATTATTTAAACAAAAATGATTTAGAGGCAGCTCTTTCAATATTAAAAAAAAATAAAAAAATAATAGCTCAAAAGGGCCTACAAGGCTTCATGGTTAGTCTGTTTCATAATGCTCTGGCTGAAACGTATTTAAATATTTTTGAACAATCAGCTGAGAAACATGAGAATATATCTATTGGAAAAGTAAAAAAACATGTTCTTAAAACAATTAATCATGCCAAACATTTTAAATGTGGCCTGCCAAAAGCATTTAGGTTAAATGGTCTTTTTTGTTGGATAAAAGGAGATCATAAAAAGGCACATAAATTTTGGAAAAAGGCTATTAGTATTAGCCAAGAAATAGGCTGTAGACATGAAGAAGGAATAATATATTTTGATATGGGAAAACAAATCCAAGATATCAAATATTTAAAAAAGGCACAGGATATATTCGTTGAAACAGGTGCAAAGTTGGACTTGAGATATGTAAGAAAGGTGATTGAAAAATTAGAATAATACAGATTTTTCAGTTCTGCAAATCAAATTGTGTAACTGTTCAGAATTCTTTCTGTTAACTATGTTGTTGTGATTTATAGAAGTTTCCTTTTTGTTTTGTAATGTAAAAATGGTGTGCCACTATGGATAGGGCTGGAATTGTAATATAAAGACACTTCCTCCAGCAGATTTGCATTCTGGGAAAGAAGTAATATTTTTACATTTTTCAATATTGCCGGGACATGTATCCATATCTTGGGGTAAAAATCTGCACCTTGTACTTTTAAAACTAATATCAAATCCATGACGTTCTGCCAGAATTTTAATGCGAAGCAGATCAGCACCAATGCCTCCGGCATTAAATTCATAGGGGCTTCTTGAAGAATACAACATGGTTTCCTGGGTATGAAAAAATCCACCAAATATCAAACCCTGGTTTTCTTTAGTGATACCAACACCATAATCTTTAATTTGAATTTGTATTTTATCATTTACAAGCTTAGCACTGACAATAATTGATCCATAATCTGGCGTGTTTTCAATGGCATTTTTTAAAAGCCCTTTGCAGGCTTTTGTCAAAATAGATTTGTCCATAAAAAGACAAAAGTGGCTGTCCAACTCACAACCTATTGAAATTTTACGGTTTCCCATTGCTTGCCGGGCATCAGTGCAGATTGTTTCAATAAATGCTTTGACTTGGATTTTTTCTTCAAAAATTTCTTCCCGGGGAAACACAGATTCAATTCGTTCAAGCAGTAAATAGATTAATTCAGAAAATCTGTCATCCTGATCCTGGATATCATCAAGCAGAAAAACGATACTATCAATAAAATGGATCAAGCGCTGCTGATCCTGGGCGGCTATTACTGCATCCTTTGTAAGAATATCATCTATTTTTTCCTGCAAATCTATTAACCGGTTTACATTACGCAATCCGCGTTGAATAGTTTTATCCAGTCCTTTGATATACTCAGTATCTGCAAGTCTTTTGCTAAGCTGGTTTAATACAGTTAAAATAATGGCCAATGGAGTTTTTAATTCATGGGACAGATGATCAACAACCCTTTCTCTGGCCTTGTCAAGGATTTTAAGATCCTCATACAATTTTGCATTTTCAAGGGAAATGACAACATAATGAGATACAGCTATGAGCAGGTCTTTATCTTTATCAGAAAATTGTGTCTGCTTTTTATTGAGAATCTGGAGAGTACCGATACAAATATTATTGCGGTTGATCAAAGGGATACACATGATATTTCGGGTTTGAAATCCAGTAACTTCATCCACTCTTTGCAAAAATCTGGGATCATTATAAGGTTCATTGATAATCTGCGCCATCCGATTTTGAAAAACCCAGCCTGATATACCATGGCTTGTTGAAATCCGAATTTCATTTTTTTTCAAATCAGTGGAAACCTGGCTGTATAATTCATTGCTATCTGGATCATGCAAAAATACTGAACATCTTTCAGTCTGCATAATCCTATTTGTCTGTTCCATTATAACATGAAACAATTTGTCCATATTCATTTCAGATGTTATGATCTGACCAAGTTCGAAGATCTGTTTGTACTGATGGTATTTGTCTTTATTACTACTCACGGCATTAGCTCCTGTAGACCTTTGAACCCCTCATCTTCCCGGATAGTTAGTACATGTCGGAAACATTTTGGATTATAGTTCTGATTGATTTATTCTCAATGGATATGATATTTGTCAAGATTTTTTTAAATAAATCATAGTATATATCAATACTGAATGGACAATATGTGGATCTAAATCTACGAATGGATCTCATTTTACTCGTTCAACTACACCGCCTTCTGTTTAGAGAATTTTTGAATTTTGATTATGCTTTATAATTTCTCGTTAACCCTATCTCTCAACCCACCACTACACTTAAACGTCACAATCCTTCTTTTCTTCAACATCATATCCTCCCCAGTAGCAGGATTCCTTCCCTTACGCGGTGATTTTTCATTGACCTGGAATTTACCAAAACCTGATATCATTATATCTTCTCCAGATGCCAATGTGGATTTCATGATTTCAAGAAGAGTTTCTAAAGTATCTTTTGCTTCTGACGGCGGCTGGTTATTTTTTTCTGATATTTTTTGGATGATTGTTGTTTTGGTACAGGTTGTCAAAGATGGATGCTCCTGTATTTTTTGTATTTACTGCGATAGCTTTAAAACCCATACAGGGTTTTTATCATTATTTCCCTCAGCCGAAAACCGGGCCACATGACTTTTTAACAGGCGGTTTTTTTTTAGGATTAGGATGTTCCT
>JAGLNZ010000584.1 GCA_023139225.1 Desulfobacula sp.
AAGGATGCCCTGACAAGCATAAATATTAAAGGAATGACCATTTCAGAGGTCAAGGGGTTTGGCCGGCAGAAGGGTCATAAAGAAATCTATAGAGGTGCGGAATATCGAACGGATTTTGTTCCCAAAGTCGAGATAAAACTTGCAGTGGATGATGATCAGGTTGATGAAGTGGTTGAAACCATTATTAGCGCAGCAAAGACAGGGAAGATCGGTGATGGGAAGATTTTTATTCTGCCCATTGAAGATGTAATCCGAATCAGAACACATGAAACCGGTATTGAAGCATTATAGCTGAAAGGGAGAATGATAAAATGAAAAAATTTGGTCTAATAATGATTTATTTAATGTGGTCACTTTCTGTTGCATGGGCTGGTGATGAAGCCTCTGCCGTAACTTCCAATAAGACGGCGATTGATCTTGTTCAGTCCCATGCTGATTATGTCTGGACCCTTGTTGCCGCAGTTTTTGTGTTTTTTATGCAGGCGGGTTTTGCCATGGTTGAGGCAGGATTCACAAGGGCGAAAAATGCCGTTAATATCATGATGAAAAATCTGATGGATTTTTCAATGGGATCCATTGTTTACTGGGCAGTCGGATTCGGTCTCATGTTTGGTGTTTCTAAAACAGGTTTCTTCGGGACATCCGGTTTCTTTTTAAGTGATTTTAAGGTTGGAGGTGATCCCTGGGTATTGGCATTCTGGATGTTCCAGGTCGTGTTTGCTGCCACTGCAGCCACCATTGTTTCCGGTGCCATGGCGGAAAGAACCAAGTTCTCCGGATATCTTTTGTATTCTATATTTATTACCGGGCTGATTTATCCTGTTTTCGGCAGCTGGGCATGGGGAAGCCTTTTTAACGGAAGCGGATGGTTAGAAGGACTTGGGTTTATCGATTTTGCAGGGTCCACGGTTGTTCATTCAGTTGGTGGGTGGGCTGCCCTTGCCGGTGCCATTGTTTTAGGTCCCCGTCTTGGAAAGTACACCAAAGAAGGAAAAGTAAAACCCATACTGGGTCACAATATTCCTTTGGCCGCCATAGGGGTTTTCATTCTCTGGCTGGGATGGTTCGGATTCAACCCGGGCTCAACAACCGCAGCATCCAAAGATATTGCCATGATTTTTGTAAATACGAATCTTTCCGCCGCAGCCGGTGCCATCATTGCCATGCTGGTATCCTGGATCAAGTTTGGAAAACCCGAGGTCGGAATGAGTTTGAACGGCGCTTTGGCAGGGCTTGTCGGAATTACTGCAGGGTGTGCCAATGTCACTCCCACAAGTTCAATTGTTATTGGTGCCATCGCAGGTATAATTGTTGTATTCTCGGTTTTATTTTTTGATAAAATAAAAATTGATGACCCTGTTGGAGCTATTTCAGTACATGGTGTCTGTGGTGCCTGGGGAACCCTTGCAGCCGGCATTTTTAACATGGGTGGTATGAGCCTTAAAATAATGTCGGTTCAGTTAATTGGGATTGTATCCTGTTTTGTCTGGACATTTCCACTGGCCTATCTCCTTTTTAAATTGATTGATGTGACAATAGGATTGAGAGTCTCAAGGGAAGAGGAGATGGAAGGTCTTGACGCCACAGAACATGGAGGTAATGCATATCCTGATTTTACAACCATTAACCATGGAACCCCGGGAATCTTAAGTGGACCAGGAAACCCAAATCATGACCCTGTCCCATCTTATGCATCTGGAAAGCTGATGAAACAAATATAGGCCGGAAAGGAGCTGTAAGCCTTAAAAAACCTGTTACCTTCCATATTGGAGGTGGCAGGTTTTTTGATTTCATGCTATCTTTTACCTTATTATTAAAATTACCCAGGGCTAATCAATGAACCGTGTGAAAAAGGGTATCAAACCCTTTCTATTTCTTTTATTTATGTTGTCGATATTCATTATCGGGTATCGAAATCTTGAGTATAACTGGCAGTGGTACAGGATCAAATCTTTTTTGTTTGTCTTTGAAAATGATAAATTTACAAAAGGCCTTTTGCTGGACGGCCTTATAATTACCCTTAAAATATCTTCCATCAGCCTTGTCCTTTCCTTTATTATGGGTTTTTTGTCTGCCTTTGCAAGATTGTCCTCCTCGCCTGCGCTTAGATTAGTATCATGGTGTTATGTGGAAACCATCCGCAATACTCCGCTGCTTATCCAGATATTTTTAATCTATTTTGTGATTTCGCCGGTATTTAATATTTCTGCTTTTTTTTCCGCAGTGATTGCGTTAAGTCTGTTTGAAGGGGCTTATTC
>JAGLNZ010000585.1 GCA_023139225.1 Desulfobacula sp.
TCATGATGGGCAGCAAAGTGATAATGGGGATGAAGGCTGAATAAAAAAGAACATTTTCAAGGCCGTAAATATCGGCAAGTTTTCCTACAAGAGGTGCCAGGGCTCCGCCCAGACCATAGGCAAATCCCATCATGATGCTGGAGACCATGGATCTGGATTTAGGGGCTAATTTTTGTGCCATTACAACGCCCAATGGAAGTGACGCTAAAACAGCAAAACCCGCAAGAAAAGATCCCAGGTAAACAAAAGGCCCGGGAAGATAGAGATATAATAAAAGGGCAGGGGCCATAAAAGCATGGGAAATAAAAAAAATTTTTTTAAAGTCTGTTCTATCGGCAAGGTAGCCTGCCAAAAGACCGCTGAAGGTGCCGGCCAGAATAAAAAGAGAAACAATTAATCCCACAGAAACAAGACTATGGCCTTTATCACTAAGATATATGGGCATAAACGTCATAAAAGTCTGTCCTGTAACCGCCCGAAGAACCATGACCAGCCAGATCAGAAAAATGGATTTATAGACTTTGCCGAGCGTTTCTTTAATGGATCCCAAAAAGCCGAGATGCGAAAGATTTTCACTGACGGGAACCGGCAGATGTTTTATGCAGAAGATGAAGGCAATCGCTCCTATAAGAATGGTATAAGGCATTTGTTCAAGGCCGAATCGGGCAACATACCATGTAATAAATACAGGGCCCAGGGCAAAGGCAAAGGTCCCCCCGGTATTGTAGATGGACAGGCAAAATCCGGTCCGATTGCCTGAATAAAGCGGCACCATTCCGGTTGTGGAGGGGTGAAACATGGATGATCCGATGGAGCCGAGGCACAAAACGATAAGCAATACCCAAAAATTGGGTGCAATGCCTGAAAAGGGAATAAAGAAAAATGCCAGGAAGAGCCCTGCAAAAACAAAACTCCTTGTTTCATAGCGGTCTGCAAGATAGCCGATCACCGGCTGCACAATAAAGGAAAGAAATCTTACCATTCCTGTGATTAGCCCGACCTGGGCAAGGGTTAATCCAAGCTTGTCAACAAAAGCGGGCAGTAAAGGCGTGAAAAAGGATGAGTAAAAATCACCGGTAAAATGAACCAGTGTTAAAACAAAAATAATATTGTAATTAACAGAGTTGTCATAGGGCTTATGTTGGGTCATGATACTTAATTCTTCATACTGTGGATGGGGGCTGGAATTCGACCGCCATATTTAACAAATTGATCGCAAAGACAAGAATTGGGAACGTTCATGACTTTTGCTTGCCCTAAAAGACCGCCAAAATAAACCTTGTCCCCTGCTTTCTTGCCGGGAACGGGGATGAGTCTTGTGGCAGTGGTTTTTGAGTTGATCATGCCAATGGCCATTTCATCTGCAATAATGCCTGCAAGGCACTCAACCGTGATGTCACCCGGAATAGGCACCATATCAAGCCCGACAGAGCAGACACAGGTCATGGCCTCCAGTTTTTCAAAGGAAAGAAATCCTTTATCTGCCGCGTTGGCAATATTTAAGTCTTCACTGACAGGGATAAAGGCACCGCTTAAGCCACCGACATGGGAGCTTGCAAAGGCCCCGCCTTTTTTAACGGCATCATTGAGCATGGCAAGGGCTGCTGTGGAGCC
>JAGLNZ010000586.1 GCA_023139225.1 Desulfobacula sp.
CGATCCACTGTTTCTTTAACAGAAAGGCCTTCAAAAAGGACTGCATAGACTTCATTGCAAATGGGAAGATCAACCCCCAGTTTTTTTGACAGGTTGTATACGGATCTTGTTGTTTTGACCCCTTCAGCCACTGTTCTCATCTCGGAAATGATCTCATCCAGGTTTTTACCTTCCCCGATCTGCTTGCCCACTGTATAGTTACGGCTTAAATCACCCGTACAGGTCAATAACAGATCTCCAACGCCTGCAAGCCCTGCCAGGGTCAGAGGATCTGCACCCAGTTTTGTTCCCAGCCGGTTCATTTCGGTAAGGCCGCGTGTAATAAGTGCAGCCCTTGGATTAAGACCCATTTTCATACCATCACAAATACCGGCGGCAATGGCCAATACATTTTTCATGGCACCGCCTATCTGGGTTCCGATGGGGTCATCATTGACATAGACCCTGAAAGTCGGGCAGGAAAATATCTTCTGGACATACTCGGATACATCCCGGCTGAATGATGCGGCCGCAACAACTGTTGGAATTTTATTAGCAACTTCCTTGGCAAAACTTGGACCTGACAGCACTGCAAAATTTTCTTTAGGGAGAAAATCAATTTTTTCTGCAAGAATCTGGGTCATGGTCAGATGCGTCTTATTTTCAATACCTTTGGATGCTGTCACAACAATCGTTTCAGGACTGA
Source organism: Desulfobacula sp. (assembly GCA_023139225.1). Lineage (GTDB taxonomy): Bacteria > Desulfobacterota > Desulfobacteria > Desulfobacterales > Desulfobacteraceae > Desulfobacula. The sequence continues at coordinate 686 of JAGLNZ010000586.1, forward strand.
TAAAATTTTTCATTTGCTCTGCAACATCGCGCATGCAATGGGACGGTACTACTACCAATACAAGATCTTTTTCTTTAACAACGGCTTCAAGATCATTAGATGGAATGATATTGTCCGGCAGTTTTATATTGGGAAGAAAAATTTTATTCTCCCTTTCCTTTTCAATTAGTTCTTTTACTTCGGATTCAAACACCCAGAGATCCAGAACAAATCCCTTATCTGCAAGCAACTTGGCAAGGGCGGTTCCCCAGCTTCCCCCACCCACAACCCCTATCCGGGTTTTTGCTGTATCAATCATCCTGTTCATGTGTTAAACTTCCCCTTCAGATCCGACAAGATCCTGATATTAAAGACATTCTCTTCTAATTAAGTACAGATGGTGTTTATACACTAGATCAGTGTCAGGATCAACTTTATTCTGCCAAATCAGGGCGATCCCATATAAAAGAAAAAAATATTTTTTAAAACAACTGGAAACAATTTGTTGAACCGGATAAAATAAAATCCGTTTTTAACACAATTGAGACCCGGTTGAACGGCATGGCCTTATAGGATTGCCACATCAATTTGGCAGTTCCCTATATTGTTCTGACCGGCGGGTTGCAAAAAATATAAAGGAAAAGCAATATGAGTACATATTCATGTAATGAGCATCTAACAAACGTTCCTGACCGCCCCCTTGAGGGTGAAGAAAAAGGCCTTGTTGAAAGCATTCTGTTATCTATTATCCGCCCGGATGCTGTTGTGGAACAGATTGTGTTCGGAACTAAATTTATCGCTGTGACGGCCAACGGCCGCATGGGACTTGCCGCCTTGCTGGGGGCGACACCACAAGGACACGAAATGGATCTTAAGCATCAAATGGTTGGAAAATCCATCAAGGACGTGGCAAGCCTTATCCGCAAACCATTTCCCTTCAGCATTGCCCTTGGCTTTGCCGCATTAAATGCCGGGAATACCCCTGATTTAAAACTTGTTAAACCAAATAATTTCCCGGCGGATGATTTGATTGCAAAACTTGGCAAAGATCGAATCACAGGCCTTGTGGGGGAATTTCCCTTTGTGGACACCTTAAGAGAACGAGTGGGCACCTTTCACCTGTTTGAATTAAAATCTGTTCCGGGTGCTGTGCCCCGTGATCAATGGGAACGCGTGCTGGCTGAACTGGATGTCTTTGCCCTCACAGGAACCACTCTTTTAACCCGGAGTATGGCCTGGTTCCTGTCCAG
>JAGLNZ010000587.1 GCA_023139225.1 Desulfobacula sp.
TTCCATCCCTGTCTGCATCAGCAATTTCATCCATTTCCGGAATAAATCCCAATATTTCATAATCCGGCATACTGTCTTGGATCAGTTTTTTATCTTCTTCATTCCTGACCCTGTTTGCCAGTACCACAATATTTTTGATTCCGATATCCCGGCCAAGTTTTTTTATCTTATCTGCTGCCACGCGGCTTCTTTTCCCAGGGTTTACAACCACGATAAGGGCATCCACAGATCCTGAAGTGGCTCTGCCCAAATGCTCCACACCGGCTTCCATATCCATGATCACTACTTCATTGCGGGCTAAAACAAGGTGATTCATCAAGGCCTTTAAAATGACTGCCTCAGGACAGATACATCCTGATCCGCCTTGTAGAACCGTTCCCATGACCAGCAGCTTTACCCCGTCCTTTTCAATGGAAAAACGATCAGGAATATCATCCACTTTAGGATTCAGTGTGAAAAATCCTCCCATGGTGCCGGGTGTAGCCCCGGTTCGTTCTGCAATCAGATCGGAAAGTTCTGAAACCGGGGTGATGGGTTTTGATTCATCAATGCCAAGGCCAGCTGCAAGATTGGCAACAGGGTCAGCATCTATGGCAATAACTTTCGTATCTTTATTTAATGCGGCAATGGACCGTGCAATTAAAGAAGTGATAGTGGTTTTCCCAACACCGCCTTTACCGCCGATAGCAAGTTTTAAGCTCAAAATTAGTCTCCTGCATGTTATTAATTAAAAAAGTATCTGAAATAATATCAGGATATTTTTTCTAATACGCTTCCTTTATCATCCAAAAGGAAAACGTTATATTCATTTTTTTGGGTCTGGTCAATCAGGTCCTCTTTTATGATGGCCTGGACCTCATATTTATTATTCATAATATCCTTGGGCATTAAAAGAAAGCATTGCTGTGCAATTTCTTTGGTTTTAAAGCTCGGAATAAAAGTGGCCCCAGTTTCTTTGTCCGTATACCCCACAAATTCTTCATTGAATATTCCCGGGTTTTGAACAATTATATAAAGCCAGGTATCTTTTATCTGATCATTCAATTTTTTAAAATCCTCCCAAAAGGTTAGCTTCAGTCAAATATAAGACAGTTTTTCATAAAATAAAGGTGAAATAAGCAATCAAAACAAAAAAGCCCCGGCCTTATTTAAAAGGGCAGGGGCTTTTTAAAGATTAATACTTAGGAAATACTAAATTTCAAGCCATGAATCAGAATAGAGTGTTTCACCCATAATGACTTTATAGGTTTTTGCATAATCCTGCATTTCTTTGTCAAGGCCTGGAATATCAGGCTCATTACCATCCATCATACCGTAAATCAGGTCAACAATATCCTGGCGTTCGCCTTTGGCAATAGCCGTCAGTTGTTTGTCAAGCGGATCGGAAATAACGGCTTTCATACCATATTTTTCAAGCATAACCATATAGGTCTGATTGAGGATGCCGCGAAGATGTTCCGGAGGACCATTGGAGATATTGGAAAGACCGCAGGTTGATTTGGAACCCGGTGCCATGTCCTCAAGCATCATCTGAAAATTCATAAGACTCATTAATTGCTGCTGCTGGATATTAACAGGGGTTACAATCCCGTCCACCCAGATTCTTTCATTGGCAATACCTGCTTCATTAGCAAAATATAAAAGTTCAACAGCTAAAGCCGCTCTTTCATTTTCATCTCTTGGAAGCCCGTCAGGACCCCACATCAGGGCAACAAAGTCAGCATC
>JAGLNZ010000588.1 GCA_023139225.1 Desulfobacula sp.
ACACTTTTGATACCTGATTATTATTAGTCGAAATTAGATAACCAGATAAAAACTATTAAATTCATTGTTCCATTCCCCTTAAGACCGAATTTGGTAACAAAGGGAAAAATTATGACACAAGCTTTATTAATCATAAACTCCATTATCATGTTTTTATTCTGGTTGGCTGGGATAATTGCGGTGACTCCTGCTTACAATCAGTTTGTCCAATACGGGGAAAGCGGCGGGGTACTGCCAAGTTTGACCCAATTTGTTATTGATTTCAGGATATCCTTTGCAGGAGTTCCCATAATATGGATTTTTGTCTCTTTTGGGATCTATCAAATTCTGAAAAACAGGCAAGCCGACGATCAATTAAAGATCCTGTTATTTTTCTGTTTGTTGAGTGTTACAATTGGTTTTTCGATGTTGATCATTTTTGGGATTGCAGCGATACTTCCTTATCTTTTAATCGGGGTTGCCGGTTGAGGAACCTTATAATAGGGTGGCCATTAATTGAAACGAAAATTTCAGCACAATGAAGGTGAGATAGGCCTGTTTTTAAATTTAACATTTTCAACGGTAAAAGCTCTTATCAATGCTGATGATAAAAGTATAATTGTCCTGTGGTTAAAGGATAGAGATGCCAGCCGCTGGTTCCGGTTATTTTGTGATGGTGTCTATTGCGGTATTGATCAATATTCAAGTGACAGATCTTTTGATGATATGGATGATGCTATTCTTATTGTTGACCATTCTGCCTGGTTTCAACATAAAAAAATTATTGCAGCTTTTGTGAACTCCGACAATAATAAGTCTCCCTGTATAAAAATTTCTTTAAAATTTGATCAATCACTGTGCCAGCTTATCTATCAGTGTCAATCAGAACAATGTGATCTTGTGTTTATTGATCAGTAGTTACATAGCACATCCTGTAAGAATGCTTCGGCAATATTTAAAATAACTTTGGGCTATATCCCAATTTAATAATATGCTATTAAATAAATTTAGAATAAGTGTCTTTTAAAAAGGATATATTCAATTGGACAAAAAAAACAAAGACGGCAAACTGATTCATATCAGTGACATCTTAAATTCTGCCCTTGGCAAATACAGGCCTGCCATGGACACACAAATGACAAGAATCTGGGATGTCTGGGATGATGCTGTTGGAAAACCCATTGCCATGAATGCCAAGCCTGACTCTTTTAAAGACGGGGTACTTATTGTTAATGTATCAAGTTCATCCTGGATACATCAGCTCAAATTCCTTGAAAAAGAAATGATCTTAAATATTAATAAACAACTTGAACAAATATCAGTCAAACAACTCCGGTTTAAAATTGGAAAAATTCTCTCCTGACCCTTTTGGGGGCCATGAGATTAAGGTGTCCCAGCCTGAAAAAGGATATCGCTTTTCCATGGATCCGTTTATCCTTGCCGCCCATATTCAACCGACAGGTGATGAGAAAATAATTGATGTGGGATGTGGCTGCGCAATTATGCCTTTGATCCTGGCATTCAGACATCCCGGACTTAAGATTATAGGAGTTGAAATTCAAAAAGAACTATCTGGATTTGCCAATCAGAACATAACTGCCAACAGGATGGAAAACAAAATTCGTATCATTCATAAAGACATTAAAAGCGTAAAACTTTCCGATATAAGCGGGCAGGCAGATATTATCGTTTCAAACCCGCCCTATAAAAAAAAAGATTCCGGCAGATTGAACCCGGATTCTCAAAAGGCTATTGCGCGTCATGAGATCACCCTTGACATTGATTTGCTTTTAAATTGTTCAACCAGGCTGCTCAAACCAAAAGGAAGGATTTATATTATCTTTCCTGCAGAACGGTTATCTGATCTGATCCTGACCATGGAACGCTATAAATTTTCCCCTGATTTTATCAAGTTTGTCTACATACAAAAAAATTCTGCGGCTAAACGTGTCATCATATGTGCAGTAAAGAACAGCAGCAAACCCTGTATTATTTCCCCTCCCCTTTACATCTATGCATCTGAAAATCAATTTTCAGATGAGTATGTTTCCCTTTTTATGCCTGTTTAAACCTTGACACAATTACAAAAAAATACTACTTTGCCTTGAACTAAATTTAATGCGGAGAGGTGACCGAGCGGCTGAAGGTGCACGCCTGGAAAGCGTGTGTATCCTAACCGGGTACCGAGGGTTCGAATCCCTCCTTCTCCGCCACTGATCATAACCGGCCATATTAAGATGACATGTCATACCAAGTATTAGCACTTAAATATAGACCACAGACATTTGACGAAGTTGTCGGCCAAAGTCATGTTACTACCACCCTTTCCAATGCGATCTCGCAGGACAGGGTTGCCCATGCCATCCTTTTCACAGGACCCAGGGGCACCGGGAAAACAACCATTGCAAGAATTTTAGCCAAGGCAATGAATTGCAAACAAGGCCCGACAGCCCTGCCCTGCAACAATTGTAAAATTTGCACGGATATCATTGAAGGGCATTGCACTGATGTGTTTGAAATCGACGGGGCATCCAACAACAGCGTTGATCAAATCAGGGATTTAAGGGAAAATGTCACCTATATGCCTTCATCGGCAAAGTACAAAATATATATTATCGATGAAGTCCATATGCTGAGTACTGCTGCATTTAATGCTCTGCTCAAAACCCTTGAAGAACCGCCTGAACATGTCATGTTCATTTTTGCCACCACTGAGGTGCACAAAATCCCGGCAACCATACTGTCCAGATGCCAGAGACATGACCTGTCCAGAATATCTTTGCAAATGATTTCTGATCATCTGCAACATCTTTGCAAGAATGAAGGGTTCAGTCTTGAAAGATCCAGTCTTGACCTGATTGCCCAGGAAGCCGACGGCTCCATAAGAGATGCTCTAAGCCTCCTTGACAGACTGTTATCCTCTGCCGACACCAAAACAATTGCGCCGGAACGTGTGCTGGACGGTTTAGGCACTCTTGATGGACAGATCATGCATGATCTGTCAGGGGCAATCTTTGGAAACAATGGCGCCCGGCTCATTGAAATTATAGAAGAAGTAAATAATTCAGGGATTGACCTGAAAAAATTTTATTCTGATATCATCCTTCATTTCAGGAATCTTAATGTAATTAAAATTTGTGGTAAGGAAAGCCCGGCTGTCAATATCACGGATTCTGAAAAAGAAAAAATTTTGCAAATAGTTTCTACGCTGTCCAGCAATTTTATCAACACTATTTTGCAAATCCTTTTGGATGAAGAATCAATTGTCAAATATTCATCGCATACTAAAACCGCTATTGAAATGGTCCTGTTAAAATTGCTTCAAATAAACCCTGGTGCACAAATTGATAACATCATTAACAAACTTGATATTCTTGCAAACCAAATAAATTTGAACCCAGTAAATTTGAACCAGGCAGATTCAAAATTTTCAACCCTGCAAAACAAATTTGAACCGGCACAAGAGGCAACTGCAAACAATTTTCCAACCCAAAAAACTGATGTTCAGGCAGTCAGAGAAACTGTGCCGACACCCGGGTATGATGCAAAGCAAGCCCCTTCACAAAAACCTGACAAAAACCATGTGACAAGAACCTGGCAAGGCTTTTTAAGCAAAATAGAGCAGACACTTCCCTTCATGTTTGCTCTTCTATCAAAAGGGAAGGTGACTCAAACAAAACCCGGTAAAATTATTGTTGAACTGAAAAATGGCTCGTCTTTTGACAAAAAAAGACTTGAAAGCAAAAAACATGAGCTGCAAATGATATGCAAAGAATTTCTCGGAAAAGATCTAACTATCAAAATACTTTCAGAGAACAATAATTTAAGCCAAAACAATAAAAAAAAAGATGACATGAAAGCCAAAAGAGCAGCCTTAAGCCACCCGCTGGTTGTTGAAGCTCAAAAAATATTTGACGGTCGGATAATTAATTAATAATAGAGGAGTAATGGATTATGAAAAATATGAATTCAATGATGAAACAAGCCCAAAAACTTCAAAAAAAGATGCTGCAGACTCAAGCGGAGCTTGCCAAAAAAACAATTGAGACCTCCAGTGGCGGCGGAATGGTAAAAGTGATTGCCAATGGCGCTCAAAAAATTGAATCCATTGTTCTTGAAAAAGAAGTGGTTGACCCACAAGATATTGAAATGCTTCAGGATCTTGTATTAGCAGCAGTCAATGATGCTTTAAACAAATCCCAGGAAATGGTCTCTGCTGAAATGGGAAAACTTACCGGTGGTCTCAATATTCCAGGTCTCTAAAGAATATGAAGCATTATCCTGACCCCATTTTAAAACTGATCAACAGCCTGTCAAAGCTTCCGGGTATTGGAAAAAAAACAGCGGAACGGCTTACGCTTCACATCCTTCATGCCCCGAATCAAGAAGCTGTAACTTTAGCTTCCGACATCATTGAGCTTAAAAAAAGCATCAGGCTTTGCTCGGTCTGCTTTGCCTTAAGCGACAAAGACAACTGCAATATATGCTCTGATCCACTGAGGGATCATACCAAAATCTGTGTTGTGGAAAACCCGACAGATATGGTGGCAATAGAAAAATCAAATGCATTCTTGGGGACCTATCACATATTGGGCAGCGCCCTTTCTCCCATTGACGGCATAGGCCCGGATGACATCAGGATAAAGGAGTT
>JAGLNZ010000589.1 GCA_023139225.1 Desulfobacula sp.
GGCTTTCAGGAAGATTATTACAGACAAGCCAGAAATCTGGATATAAAATTCATCCGGTTTTCTTTAGACAATAGACCTGAAGTCTGGGTTGAAAATGACCAGGTGTCTGTTTTTGTTGATGATGTAATCCTTGGCAGGAAAATTCAGATTGAAATAGATTGTCTTGCCTTGAGTACAGGGATGATTGCCGATGATGAAACCACGGAAGATCTGTCCATGATGTTTCATCTGCCAAGAACGGCAGACAACTATTTTCTTGAAGATCATGTAAAACTTCGACCCGTTGATACCTCTGTTATGGGAGTATATATAGCCGGGACAGCTCATTCCCCAAAAATAATCAAGGAGAGCATTACCCAGGCACATGCAGCAGCAGGAAGGGCACAAACCCTGCTTGCTAAAAAAGAGATTAACCTGGGCGCGGCCGTGGCCAAAGTGGATGGATCTAAATGTGCGGCCTGCCTGATCTGTGTTCGTGCCTGTCCTTTTAATATTCCGTTTATCAACGAGGACGGCTATTCACAGATTGATCCGGCCAAATGCCAGGGGTGCGGTGTCTGTGCTGCCGATTGCCCGGCAAAGGCGATTCAATTGCTTGCCTATGAAGATGATCAGATTCTGGCCAAATTGGACGGCTTGTTTGGAGGGCTGAACTAATGGAAAATTTTGAACCGGAAATTGTCGCATTTTGTTGTCATTATTGCGCATATACTGCTGCTGATATGGCGGGCAGTAAAAGGATATCATATCCGCCAAATATAAAAATTATCCGTGTGCCATGCACGGGAAAAGTGGATGCCATTCATATCATGAAGGCTCTTGAAAAAGGTGCGGACGGTGTTTATGTGGCCGGATGCCTTGAAGGGGACTGCCATTTTAAAAATGGAAATACCCGGGCCAGATACAGGGTAGAGCATGTACAAAGATATTTAGAAGAGCTGGGATGGGAAACCGAGCGGGTGGCAATGATCAATATGTCGGCTGGAATGGGTGAATTTTTTGCCCGAACAGCGCTGGAATTCACCCAAAAAATTAAACAACTGGGACCCAATCCCATTAAACATATCAAAGATAAGAATCAAAAGGCAGTAAGCTGATAAATTTAAATCTTCGGAGACAAAAATATGATAACAGCAGAGCAAAAACCTTTAAAAGAAATCATAGAATATATTTCACCCTATGACCGGATTCTTCTGGTTGGCTGTAATGAGTGTGTGACCGTATGTTCAGCCGGTGGAAGAAAAGAGGTCGGACTTTTGGCATCAGCCCTTCACCTGAATTTTTTAAAACAGGGCAGGACGATTGAGATTAAGGAAATCACACTGGAAAGACAATGTGATCCTGAATATATAGAAGAACTCGTGTCTGAAATTGACAGGGTTGATGCTGTTCTTTCCATGGCCTGCGGGTGCGGTGTTCAGACCATTGTAGAAAGGTATAAGGAAAAACCGGTTTTCCCTGCCGTAAATACAAAGTTTATGGGAGCCTCGGAATCTCAAGGGGTCTGGGCGGAAAGATGCCAGGGGTGCGGGGATTGCCTTTTAGGTATTACCGGCGGGATCTGTCCTGTGGCAAGATGCTCCAAGCATCTGCTCAACGGACCCTGTGGCGGGACATCCAACGGTAAATGTGAAATCGCCCCGGATGTTGAATGCGCCTGGTGTTTGATCTGGGAAAGATTAAAGGCCCTTGGTATGGAAAAAAGGTATGAAGAAATTATGGAGGCCAAAGATTTTCGACCGGCCGGCGGCGGCGGACCCAGAAAAATAATCAGAGAGGATTTGTCATTATGAAAACTGAAAGTAAACTGGAAAAAGTATTGGCATCTGGAAACCTTGCAGTGACCTCTGAAGTCGGCCCTCCCCGCGGTGCCCTTCCTGAAAAGGTAAAAGAAAAGGCAAATCTTATAAAAGATCATGTTGATGCTATCAATGTAACAGACAATCAGACCGCCATGGTGAGAATGTCCAGCTGGGCAGGTGGTGTGATTATCAAACAGATGGGCCTTGATCCCATTTTGCAGATGGTCACCCGGGA
>JAGLNZ010000059.1 GCA_023139225.1 Desulfobacula sp.
GAACAATTCCGTGAGGATCTCTACTATAGACTTAAAGTCTTTCCCATCGTCATCCCATCATTAAAAGAGCGGGTGGCCGATATTCCCGCTCTGATCCAGCATTTTATGCAGAAGAAATCCCGCGAGATGGGTTTGCCGGGGATTCCCGTTCTGGCGGATAGGGCCATTGAGCGGCTGCTGTCCTACAATTGGCCGGGTAATGTCCGTGAATTGGAAAATGTTGTCGAACGTGCCCTGATAATCAGCGGAAATGAGCCGCTTTCGTTTAATGACCTCCAAACCACATCAACAGCAAATTCAGTCCGGGCTCCCATTGCCAAAAACGAACCGTCTCTTAATTTAGATAATGTGGTTTCCCTGCACATCCACCAAGTAATGGCCATGACCGATGGAAAAATCCAGGGAAAGCAAGGAGCGGCTCGGCTGCTTGGCGTTAAACCGAATACTCTTCGACACAGAATGATGAAACTTGGAATTCCCTTTGGCAGGAAAGCAAAAAAGAGTCCTGTATTTCCCCCAAAAAAAAATGATATTATTTAGCCATCATCGCACTTGATGCATTCAACGTATCTTTAATTTTAAATTGGTAATCTGATGATTAAACATCTTCTATGTACAGAATTCCTAATACCCGGATTGAGTCAACCCAGATCCACCATCAAAAAATTGGGCGGTGGATCTGGGGTCAAATCAACACATTGAATTTTTTGATAATACCTGATATTAATTGGCTTTAAATTATAAGGAATCTTATTGATATGCATTATGAAGGTATGATGATAAGGCCGCCCAGTGAGGCCAACAGTATTTTATTACAGGTCACTTTAGGCTGTTCCCATAATAAATGCACATTTTGCAGTACATTCAGGGAAAAACGGTTTAATATAAAAAAAGACGACATCATTTTTGAAGATATAGAATTTGCCCGGCAATACTGTAAAAGACAGAACCGCCTGTTTATCTGCGACGGTGATGCCATGATTGTCCCCCAGAAACGACTGGTCAATATCCTTAAACGGATAAAGGAACGACTGCCCTGGGTGGAAAGGGTGGGACTCTATGCCAACACCAAGGGTATTGGCATGAAAACCGATGAACAGCTCAAAGAGTTGCACGATCTGGGGGTCAAAATCGCTTATATGGGCCTTGAGTCAGGGGATGATCAGGTCTTAAAACAAATTAAAAAAGGTGCTGATTCCGCAAAAATGATCAAAATGGGAAAACGAATTAAAAAAGCCGGTATAAAGCTGTCCGTTACTGTCATTATCGGTATCGGAGGACAAGAAAGATCTAAAACCCATGCCCTGGAAACCGGGAGGGTCTTATCGGCCATGGACCCGGATTTTGTGGGGGCTTTAAGTCTGATGCTGACACCGGGTACAGAACTCAATGATCAGTATGAAAACGGTGAATTTGAACTCATCAACCCGGAAAAAATGCTTGAAGAACTGGGGTTGATGCTCGTATCCACCCATCTTTCAGGCGGGCTTTTCCATGCAAACCATGCATCCAACTATCTTCCCATTCGGGTAAAGCTGCCAGACGAAAAAGAAAAAACACTTGAACTGATATCACAGGCCCTCAAAGGAAATGTGGAACTTA
>JAGLNZ010000590.1 GCA_023139225.1 Desulfobacula sp.
TACCGAAAGTACCTGGAGCCTGCTGGCAGGATATGATCAAAGGGTAAACTTAGGGGAATTGACCCCTGAAGATGCCCAAAAGGGGGCGATCAATCAGATTCGAAATTTTCGGTACGGCCCTGAAGGCAAGGATTATTTCTGGATAATTGATCTGCAGCACAGGGGGATCATGCATCCATACATGCCCGATCTTGAGGGCAAAGATATGAGGAATTTTGCTGATTCCAACGGGAAATATATTTTTGTGGAGTTCGTTAACACTGTTAAAATAAAAGGTTCCGGTTATGTAGAATACCTGTGGCAATGGAAAGATGATTCCAAACAGGTTGTTTCCAAAATATCTTTTGTAAAAGGATTTTTTCCCTGGGGCTGGGTTATTGGAACCGGGTTATATGTTGAAGATATACGCCGTGAAATAGAATTGATCACCCGGGAGTTTATTAAGGTTTTCACCGGTGTTCTTTTCATTGTTATTCTTCTGTCATTTTATATTACCTGGCAGGCTGTCAGGATTGAGGGAAAAAGGAGCCTTGCAGAAAAGGCAAAAAATCTTGAGGAGCTGCGCCTGAAAAAATTACTGGACTTAAGCCAGATGTCGGATGCATCGTTAAACAAACTGACAGAGTTTGCATTGGAGGAAGCCATTAAGCTTACCCAGAGCGATATTGGGTTTCTGGCCTTTTTAAATGGGGATGAGACACTGTTGACCATGCATACCTGGTCAAAGCATGCAATGAAAAAGTGTAATATCGTTGATAAAGCACTGGTATACCGGGTAAATCAAACAGGACAATGGGGAGAGGCTGTTCGGCGCAGGGAGGCTATGATTATGAAAATTTTGATTCTCCCGAGAAAAAAGGATACCCGGGAGGACATGTAACAATATTACGCCATATGAATGTTCCTGTATTTGACGGTGAGAAAATTGTTGCCCTTGCCGGTGTCGGAAATAAATCTGATAATTATAATGAATCCGATGTCCGTCAATTGACGTTGATGATGGACGGGATGTGGAAAATTATTCAAAGAAAGCAGTCTGAAGATGATTTGCGCGAAAGTGAAGAACGGTACCGGCTGCTGGCGGATAATGCAACGGATAATATCTGGATACTGCAGCTTTCAGATTTTTCTTTTTCCTATATCAGTCCATCTGTGGAGCAGCTTTTAGGGTATACACCCGAGGAAATCGTTGGGGTGGAAATGCACCAGCATATCACTGAAGCATTTTTGGAAAAAATATCTGCGGTAATATCCGAAGAACTTGATAGAGAGGCTGAAGGTGGTATTGATGCCAAACGATATAGAGTAATTGAGCTGGAGCAGATCAGAAAAGACGGATCAAAAATCTGGACAGAGGTGACCGCCTGCTTTTTAAGGAATGAAGAAGGAAAGCCTGACAGGGTGCTGGGGATCACCCGTAATATCAGTGAACGTAAGCGTCTGGAGAAAAAACTTCGGCAGTCCCAGAAAATGGAAGCCCTGGGAACCCTGGCAGGCGGCATTGCCCATGATTTTAATAATATCCTGTCCTCTGTGCTGGGGTTTACGGAATTGGCAAAACTGGGGATCAAAGGGGATGAGGAAACAAAAAAGAATCTGGACCAGGTACTGGCCGCCGGAATAAGGGCCAGGGATCTGGTTAAGCATATATTGACATTCAGCCGCAGGGCGGATGTACAAAAGGATTTGATAG
>JAGLNZ010000591.1 GCA_023139225.1 Desulfobacula sp.
CGCTGGTTAACAAATTTGATGATTTCATAAAAAAAATGAATTTCGAAATGATTGTGTTGCAGACCAAGATATTTGAAGCTTAAAAAAAACCAATTATTGGTGGACGAAGAATTTATGTTGTGATACAGGAGAATGATGGATATTAAATGCTGGGGTTCAAGAGGGTCTATATCTGTAGCAGGTAAGCAATATCTCAAGTATGGCGGGGATACGACCTGCATTGAAATTACTGCGAAAACAGGGGAAACGATTATCGTTGACGCAGGAACCGGTATCCGTGAACTCGGCAATTCCCTTATCGAAAGAAATATTACCCGGTATCATCTTCTGTTTACCCACGCCCACTGGGATCATATTCTGGGAATTGCTTTTTTCAGACCATTTCTTTTCAGTAAGGTAAAAACAATAGTCCAGGATCGAAAATTTTCAGGTATCAGCACTCAAAATGTGTTTAATAAGGTGATGCAACAGCCTTTTTTCCCAATCGGCTTAAAGGACTTGAAAGCAGATATCAAATTTGAGAAAGCATTGAATACCATATTTAATATCGGGTCTGTAAAAATAGAAACCATTCCCATCAGCCATTCTGATGGCGGGCTGGGGTATAAATTTGTTGAAGATAACAAATCATTTGTTTTTTTAACGGATAATGAGCTGGGTTTTGATCATCCGGGAAGCATGGGGTTTGATGCTTATCTGAATTTTTCGCGAAATGCGGATCTCTTGTTTCATGATGGAGAATACACCAAAGCTGAATATAAACGAAGGAAGAGTTGGGGGCATTCTTCGATTCAGGATGTATTGGACCTTGCATTAAAAGCCAATGTAAAAAGACTTGGGTTGTTTCATCTGAACCAGGATAGAACCGATGACCAGATGGATCAGGTTATTAGTGAGTGTCAGGCGGATCTGAAAAAGAAAAAATTGTCCCTGGACTGTTTCGCTGTCCCCTGCAATATGGAAATTCATCTTTAATAAATGTGTCTGCATTTAAATTAACCCCATGAAACAGCCATCCAAATTCTCTTTTTTACAGATGATAAAAATCATGCTGTCATGGAAAATGATGGTCATGTTTTTTTTTGGGTTTTCGTCCGGGTTCCCGTATTACATCATAAAGGATGTATTAAAATTCTGGATGATGGATGCCAATGTGGATATCGCAAAAATCGGCCTGTTTGCTTTGGTCGGTATGCCATATACATTAAAATTTGTATGGTCTCCAATGATGGATGGATTTGTTCCCCCGTTCCTGGGCCGGAGGAGGGGATGGATTCTTATGGCTCAGATCGGTTTGATGATTACGATTGCCGTACTGGGGCAATTTGATCCAAAGCAGTCCCTTATGTGGATAGCCGTGTTTGCCCTGTGTCTGAATTTTTTCGGGGCCAGCCAGGACATTGCTCTGGATGCATTCAGACGCGAATATCTGACAAGCGATGAGTTAGGATTTGGCACTGGTGTGTGGATGAATGCATGGCGTCTTGGAACCTTTGTTTCGGTCGGGCTTTCCGTTCTTGCTGATTTTAATTTCACATGGTCAACGATTTTTTTCATGCTGACGGCTGTTATGGGTGTGGGCATCATTACCACTCTTCTGGTCCCGGAGCCTGAGGTTGAAGATCCGCTTCCTGTGAATATGAAAGAAGCGGTTGCTGAACCGTTTATCGAATTTTTTCAAAGACGTCGCGCAATCTTGATTTTATTGTTCATTCTGCTGTATAAAATCGGGGATAATATGGCAAGTACCATGACCATTCCCTATATTGTCCAAATGGGATTTACCAAGGCTCAATATTTTGTCATTGTAAAAGGGGTGGGTATGTTGGGGCTTTTTGGGGGCGTTCTTGTCGGCGGCTCGATCATGATTCGACTTGGTATAGCCAAGTCTCTCTATGTTTTTGGTATTCTCCAGGCAATTTCCACGGCTTTTTTTGCCGTGTTGAACATGATTGATCATGGGTCTTATTTCTGGATTGAGCACAGCCGGACTTTATTGGGCAGTATTGTTGCCTTTGAATTTTTTGCCACCGGTATGGGGCAAGCCGCATACGCAACCTATATGGCCATTCAGACCAATAAACGGTTTACAGCAACACAATATGCCCTTTTAACCAGTCTTATGGGTGTCCCGGGAGTTTTTGCAGCATCGTTAACAGGATATATGTCCATATATCTGGGATGGAATATGTTTTACTATTTGTGTGCGGTTGTCGCCATTCCGGGAATGCTGCTCTTGTTTAAAATTGCACCCTGGACTGCAAGCAATGAAGTGTTGGAAGAAGGGAGATAAGGTTAAAATATCTTTTCATGCGTACTCTGGTTAATAAAATCCCTCATTCCGATAATATAGTCTTCCATCAAAGCACGGGCTTTTTCGGGATTTTTATTCTCAATATTCTCGAGAATTTTTTTGTGGCTGACCAATGATTTTTGTTCAAAATCCACATCATGGAAATCTTTAAAATATTTTCGTAAAAGATCAATCAGACCGTTCATTAAAACTTCGAGAACCGGATTTTTAGAAGCTTTGGCAAGACCGAGGTGGAATTTGCTCCTGTTTGCCTGGAGCCATTGCGCATCTTGCTTTTTATCGGGGGGAATGACCAATAGTGATTTTAAATGTTTGATATCGGCAGTATCCGCATTGACGGCCGCCTGGGCAGTGGCATAGGTTTCCAGCAACAGCCGGATATCAAATACATTGTCTTCAGTTACCTGACCTGCATCCACAAGCCCTTTTAAAGAATCGCTGATGGGTTTATGATAGCTTTTAGAGGCAAAAATTCCGCCCTTGGGGCCTTTTTTGATTGTCACAAGCCCTAAGCTTTCCAGGTTTCGTAAAGATTCCCTGATCACCGACCGGCTGACATCGTGCTGCTTGGCAAGATCCAGTTCTGCTAATAAGCGTTTACCCATTTTATACTCGCCATTTAAAATTTTTGACTTAATGTCATCGACTATTTTTTCAGATAATCTCTTCATTTTTTATTTTGCACCATATGTTTGTTTAATAGTGTTTAAATTTTATACCTTATATCTAATATACTTCATTTTTGTCCAGTTTTTTTCTGTAGTCCAGCCATGGTACAACTTTTCTGGGTCTCCATCTTTTCCCATAAAGAAAATTATCAATATGGGGAAAGACTATTTGTGCCACTTTTGATCGGGCGACAAATAGGCGGACAATTTTGTGCAAAAGGGTGTTGGGTCTTGAAAACGGGCAAATAGCCATACAGATGGAGCAATCGGTTCCAACCTTACTCCAATATCCATAACACGAATCTTCATCCAGTTTCCATTTTGAATATCCATTATAGACAATCTTTTTTCCCTGGGGAATGGATTTTGACGGACAGGAGTCGGCACATTTTTTACAGGCCCGGCAGAATTCTTCAACACCCAGACAAATCGGTTTGTCAACCACCAGGGGCATGTCAGTCAGAACGGCAAAGATCCTGCACCTGGCACCCATATTCGGCGCGACAAGATAGCCTTGCCGCCCGACTTCTCCTAGTCCTGCATTAACTGCAAGAGGAGGTAAGGGGATATTGTAGTTTCGGGTATGCTCTGCAACACCCCTGTATCCCATGTATGAAAACCACCTGGCAAGAAGGGTGCTTAAATATGCTCCTCTGGCATAAAGGTGGGCACTTTCGGCGACTGTTGGCGTGTGAGGAGCTGATATGACATGTCCATGATTCATTTCAGTCAGAAAAACGACAGCATATGACGGCAGATCTTTAATTTCTTTTCCCCAGTCATCTTGTCTGTCATAGTGTATCTCTCCTCTGTGAGAGTAAACAAGATCCGGATCAACTTTACAGATACCCACCATGTCAGCCCCGATGTGAAGTGTTAAATGTTTAACAATATCGGCTGCTTTTTTGGCAGATAATTGCGCCCTTGGCACATCAGGCTCCGGATCATTAAAGGCATAATGTCCTAAAAATGGCGGAATATCAAAAGAAGCGTGCATCATGGCAATATTTGGCTGGTATTCATTGTCAATACTTCCCGGGTTGCCGATAAAGCCTTTTTCCCTTCTTTTGGCGTCCAGGTCTTTTTTTTCAGGGTGCAGCTTTGAATAATAGGTGTCATAAAGTTTTGAGCCTGGAATAAGGCTTCTGAACCGTGAGAAGACCGTATCCCTTTCATCGAATCTGACGGGGTTGCCTACCAGATATCCTTTTGCACCTTTTAAGGCTTTCTCATTGGGTCTGGCCGGGATGAAAAGACTTAAGCCAAAAATAAATCCAAGTATAAAAATGAGAATCACACCCATTTTGACAACCGGGATAAAAAGCCCAATCCCCAATACAAGACAGATCAGCAAACCGGCAAGGCCATTTCGAACTGCACGGGCTTCCTGTTCTTTTTTAGATTCAAAGACAAAATATAAACATGCTGCAATGGCGATCAAATCCGCTATCAATACTAAACCGGAAAGTATATTCATAATAAAACCTGGCTCCACAACAAAATTTTCACTGCCTTAACCCATCATCGTGTTCGGCAGGAATGTAACAATCTCTGGAAAAATTAAAAGGGTGATAATGCAAATAAACATGGCCACCCAGAAGGGCAGTATGCCTTTGAACATGGTGGACATGGGAATGTCTTTTGCCACACCACTCAATACAAAGACATTAACGCCAACCGGTGGTGTGATCAGGCTCATTTCCATTGTCAGGGTAATGATAATACCAAACCATATGGGATCAAATCCAAGGTTAATCACAATGGGAAAAACAATGGGTACGGCCAGGACCATGATGGATAACCCTTCCATAAAACAGCCCAGTACAATGAATCCCATAATAATGCAGGATATTACAAGATATTTGCCAAACCCTGCTTCAGCGATAGCAGATGCAAGCGTGGACGGGATCTGGCTTAGGGTCATGAAATACTGGAAAATCATGGCGCCGATGAGGATACCGAATATCATGGCAGTGGAAGAAGCAGCGTCTTTTAAGGATAAGGTAAGGGTTTTCCAGGTAAGGCGGCCCTTGAGCAGTGTAATCATGAATGCACCGAATGCACCGGCACCTGCGGCTTCTGTCGGTGTGAACCATCCCGTATAAAGACCCCCTATCACAAGAAAGAATAAAAGAAAGATGGACCAGGTATTTTTCATGGAACCAATCTTTTCTTTCATTGTAAATTTGGGGCCCGGTCTTCCCATGTCAGGTTTTATTTTTGTGATAATATAGATGGTAACAAGAAACATGAGGCAAAGCAGAATTCCGGGAATAATACCGGCGATAAAGAGTCTTCCCACACTCTGTTCAGTCAGAATCCCATACAGAATCAGAACCGAGCTGGGTGGAATAAGAATCCCCAGGGTACCACCCGCTGCAATACATCCTGTGGCCAGCTTTTTAGAATAATTAAGTTTTTCCATTTCAGGCAGGGCAATCATTCCAAACATGGCAGCCGTTGCCAGAGATGACCCTGAAATTGCAGCAAACATCCCGCATGCACCAATGGTTGCCATGGCAAGGCCACCCGGTAAAAATCCAATCCACTTGTATACGGTGTCATAAATTTCAGATCCAAGCTTGGAATGGGTTGCAAACTGTCCCATGAGCATGAATAAAGGGATGACGCTTAATGTATAGTGTGCGGATGTCTGAAAGGGTTCAAGTCCGAGAATACCCAGTGCTGACTCAAAATTGCCAAGGATAAGGAACCCGACGAACCCCACAGCTGCCATGGCAAACCCGATTTGCATCCTTAATGCCAAAAGGATAAATAGAACGCCAATTCCTAATACTCCAATAATGAGAGGATTCATGATCCGACTGCCTTAATTATGTTGATGATTGTTTTGCTGAATAATACCAGGGTCATGACCATGCATCCGAGACATGCAATAAAAATAAAAGGATATAATGGCAGATTCAAGTCCATTGTGACTTCACCATATCCTTTCATATTTACGGCATGGTTGAAAATGGAAACAGACATCAGCGCAAATATAATGGTACACAGGGCCTGTGTGAAAACATCCGCAACAGCTCTGACCTTAGGGCTGAACTTATCCATGACCAGTTCTACACGGATATGACCGTCATCCACTTCACATTGTGCCAGGGAACTAAAGACTATGATCACCATCATCAGTTCCGTAAGCTCTACAGAACCCAAGATGGATGCATTGGTAAAATTCCTTAAAAAAAGATCAACGGCGGTCATGGCCATCAAAGCAAACAGCATAATCCATGATAGTTTGTCTATGAGTTTGACCAGTGGGTAGAGCCTTTTTTCAATCAGGAAATCAATTTTGAATTGTGTCATTTTAAGAATCCTTGATGGAGATTAGTATCCAAAGAAATATTTACTATTGATTTCTTTTTGCAGATTCAAACAAAGCATTAAGAATTTTTTGTGCCGGTATCTTTGATTCGTTTTTCTTCACCCATTCAGAATAGAATACATCAAATTTATTTTGGATTTGGGTTCGGTCAGTCTCAGACAGTTTGTATGATTTGGTTCCTTTGGCCTGGGCAGCAGCTTTGTTTTCTTCATCTTCCTGGTCAAAGACACCTGCTGCCTTAAGTCCGAATTCCCTGGTTGCCACCTGGTCAATAATTTTTTTTGCATCTGCTGAAAGTGAATTCCATTTCTTTTTATTCATCAAAACACACATTAAGGCACCGGAAAAATTGAATTCCGTAATATGTTTGGAAACGTCAATCAGTTTGTGGCTTTTAAGCGCCGCATAAGGTGTGAAGCATCCATCAACAACACCCTTTTGAAGGGAAATGGACAGCTCGGAAATCGGCATGCCCACAGGGTTCCCGCCAAGAAGCTTAATAGCTTTTGATTCAAGGGCATTGCCTCCCCTTATTTTTCTTCCCTTAAAATCATTAATGGAAAGCAATGGTTTTTCAGTCGTATGGACCTGGCTTAAAGGGGCTGAAAGAACCCATAGAACTTTAAAATCCTTATAATCTTCTGCCAGATATTCATCATAAAGATCATAAAAGCCTTTGGCTACATGGACGGCACTGTTGAAAACAAATGGCAGTTCAAAAACAGAGCTTCTTTGAAACCTTCCCGGGACATAGCTTGGCAGTACAAAACCAATATCCGTGATCCCCATTCTGATGGAATCAACCATTGTTTTAGGGTTTCCAAGCTGACCGCTGGGATAGATTTTGACAGTCACTTCACCTTTGGAAAGTTCGGCAACGGTTTTGGCAAAAGGCTCAAAGGCCTTAACATGCTGAACATGCATGCTTGGCATAAAATGAGCAAGTTTCAGTTCTACACTTTTTCCCATTGCAGGACCTGCGGCAAGTAAAACTGCCGTGCCGATGAATAAAATAATTGTAAAATTGATTGCTTTTTTCATTCTCCCTCTCCCTTTTCATGTGAATTAATGATTAATGAAAACCAAAGCTTAAGCAATAGGTCTGACCTATTATAAGCCTGAGCTATAATTCGAACAAAAAGATCTGTCAAGCTTTTTATTCATAATATTTTCCCAAATAGTGCTTGACAAAAAATGGCCTTTTTTTTACTTAAAAGCTGGAAAATAATTAAAGGTATAGATTTGTTTTATTAACCAGTCCG
>JAGLNZ010000592.1 GCA_023139225.1 Desulfobacula sp.
ACTGACCGAAACAATTTATTGGTCAGATAGAGCTTATTGCAGAATGCCGGTTTCAGGCCTTGATGAGCATCAGACAGATGTTTTTCAGGGTGATCAAAGAACCGGTTTTTTTATATCGTCTTGCAAGCCATTGATTTATAACCCTCTTATTCAAAGCGGGAAACCATATGAAGACCTGAGAAATTGAAAAAAATTTAATTTTCAGGTTTTTTTTGCCCGGATCATTGTTTACACTATTGGGAATAATTCGGAAGGGGCAGGGTTCATAGCTTTAAGCGGTGAAGCTATTATAAAAAACGGTTAGGAGTTTAGGAGGTTAAAATAATGACCCAAAATTCAACACCAAAGGAAGATCTTGCAGGTTCTGTCATGGTTCTTGGCGGCGGAATCGCGGGAATGCAGTCTGCCATTGATTTAGCCAATTCAGGTTACTATGTGTATCTGGTTGAAAAATCATATGCCATCGGCGGCATGATGGCACAGCTGGATAAGACATTTCCGACCAATGACTGTACCATGTGAGTTATCTCACCCAAACTGGTCGAGGTCGGCCGGCATCTGAATATTGAACTATTGACAAACACACAACTTATCGAACTTGAAGGTGAAGAAGGGAATTTTACCGCAAGGGTGAAAGAAAATCCAAGGTTTGTTGATTTATTAAAATGTACCTCATGCGGGGAATGTGCCAAAGTTTGTCCTGTGGAAGTACCCAGTGAACATAACCAGGGCCTTGCATTACGGAAGGCAATTTTCAAGCAATACGAACAGGCTATACCGGGAGCTTATGGAATTTCCAAACGATCCACAGCTCCGTGCAAGGCTACTTGTCCGGCCCATGTGAGCATCCAGGGGTTTATTGCCTTGATGAACCAGGGAAAGCATGCTGAAGCTTTGAAATTGTTTAAACAAGAGCATCCATTCCCCGGCTCCTGCGGCCGTGTCTGCCATCATCCCTGTGAAGCGGTTTGTACCAGGGGAGATGCAGATGAACCAGTTGCCATCCAATACCTTCACAGGTATTTGGCAGAACTGGATTTTGACGGTGATGAAACCTTTATTCCTGAAGTTGAAGAAAAGCGTGATGAAAAAGTGGCCATTGTGGGTTCAGGTCCTGCAGGACTAACCTGCGCTTATTATATGGCTCAAAAGGGATATGGGGTTACCATATTTGAAAAACTGCCCGTCAAAGGCGGCATGATGACGGTGGGTATCCCGGAATACAGATTGCCCAAAGCCGAGCTTGCAAAGGAAATTGAGGTGATTGAAAATCTGGGCATTGATATTCAAACCTCGGTGGAATTTGGCAGTGATATTACCCTTGAAAGTCTTAAAAAAGATGGTTACAGCGCATTGTTTATGGCCACAGGTCTTCATGGCTCCCGCGGATTGGGTGTCAAGGGAGAAGATCTGGACGGGGTGATCAAGGGTGTTGATTTATTAAGAGATGCAGCCATGGGCAAAGCCCAAAAGCTTAGCGGCAGAGTCATGGTGATCGGCGGCGGTAATGTTGCCGTTGACGTTGCCCTCACAGCCAGACGGCTGGGGGCCGAAGATGTGACCATGGTCTGTCTTGAAAAACGAGATGAAATGCCTGCCTGGGACTATGAAATTGAGGAAGCCCTTGAAGAAAAAGTTAAAATTGTCAACAGTCTTGGGCCCTTAAGATTTCTTGGTACAAATGGGAAAGTCGATGAAGTTGAATTCCAGGAATGTACAGCCGTATTTGATGAAAGCGGCAGGTTCAATCCCCAATATGATGA
>JAGLNZ010000593.1 GCA_023139225.1 Desulfobacula sp.
AGCAGGATATGGTGCATGGCTGTATTGAACCCCATGGTGACATCCTCGATATCTTCTTTGTTTATCCTTAGATATTCAACACCTTCTTCAATAATTTCCTTGTATTCAGTCGGGCCGTCTTCCCCTTTCTTTTTCTTGATTTTCTTCTTTTTGGGATGGGTTTGTTCAATGGCTTTTTCAATCAGGGAATTGATCCCTTCTATGATATCATCACTCATGCGTTTAAGCCCGCCGGGGGTTGTCATGTGAAAGGTAATACGGGCCATGACGTCCTCGCCGTATTTACACTGGGGATTCATGAGCGAAGAGGTTGCGATAACCTCCATTGTAGTCAGGTTACAAAGGTAACCTGCACAGGTTGTGGTTCCCACGTCAATGGCGATTCCATAGACATGTTTAATTTTACCCGGCTGGATACGGATGACTTCCTTATCGTTCCAGACACTGACGGTAACGGTCCAGTTTTTTGCCCTGAGCGCACCGGGAAGTGTTCTTAAGGTGATAATGTCGCAGGTCAGATCTGTCAGGCCGTATTCCCTTGCAAGGCCATTGCACAGACGTTCCCAGTCTCCTACCTTGTCCTCAAAATCCGGTTTTTTCAACTCTATGGTATATATTTTGATAGCCGGATTAGAATCAATATGGATGTCCCGGGCCGCTTTGGAAACCACCTGTTTGCCGGCACGGGATTCTTCAGGTACAAATACCAGGATATCATTCTCTATAGTTGCAACACACCCGAGTCTGAATCCTTTTTCCCGGGTTTCAGGCGTAATAAATTTTGCTTCAACTTCCTCCTGCCAGGGGGAAACGTTATCCATGGAAGACTGGATATTATATTTTTCAAAATGGCCTTCTTCAATACGGACAATACATTTTCCACAGACCTTTGTTTCACCGCAAAGGGCCTCGATATCCACACCCAAAAGTCTTGAGGCTTCAATGATGTTACATCCTTTAGGAACTTTGCCACGCCGGCCGGAAGGCTGAAATATCACATTTACATATTCTTGTGCCATATCTTTTAAGCTCCTTTAATTATTCAATCTCGCCTTTTTGATATTCTCTCAATCGTCCGATCATTTTAATCCCTTCAGATACTGCATTACCGGCAGATTCGGCATAACCGTCCGCACCGAAAAGATTTGCAACATCACGGGTTACAGGAGCACCACCCAGCATAATCAGGCAGTCGGGATTTTTTTCCTTGACCATGGCAATAACTTTTTTCATTCCCATCATGGTTGTGGTCATCATGGCAGACATGGCCAGAACGTCTGAGTTTACATCCAGCTGTTTTTCAACAAAGCTTTCCAGAGGTACATCCCGGCCAAGATCATGGACATCCCACCCTGCCACGTCAAACATCATCTTCACAAGGTTTTTACCAATATCATGAACATCACCCTGGATGGAGCCGATGACAACAGATGCCTTGGGGATGTCTGCATCAAGTTTGATATGGGGACGCAGGATATCAAGCCCTTTATAGAGGGCATCTGCGCACATTAATACTTCAGGCACAAAATATTCATTGGTATCAAAAAGAACACCCACTTCTTCCATACCTGCGGCCAGCCCGTCCATTACGGCAACCATGGGGTCCATACCCGCATCCAGTGCCTCCTGGGCTGCATCAGCGCAGTCATCTTCTTCATACTCAACTACTGCTTCTTTTAATTTTGCTAGAATTTCTTCTTGTGCGGCCATTTTTTATCTCCTTTGTTAAATTCTTTTTGTTCTTAAATTCTTCCTACGGCTGGTGAAGGCTTTTTACCATATTCCTTGACTGTCCTGACATAGGTCTCCATATTTTCGGCTTTGATGTCAGGCCAGATATCGCATCCCGGCCAGATGGCATCCTGGCCGTCATCAATGCATTTTTTGATGATGGCTTCCACCTGGGTCATATCTTCAAGTTGGGTCAAGGTGTTGTAAGGGTCAAAATTACCGAATATAAGAACATCGTTACCTAACTTTTTGCGGGTTTCAGCCACATTGTTTTTCTGGTCCACAGACAATGCATCGGCACCGCATCCATGCATCATCTCAATGATCATGTCTGTTGAACCGCAAATATGATTCACACACGGGATAGAGATGGAATCAAACACTTTTGTAAGATTAGGGCCGATCAGGGTTTTCCACATACGAGGGGACAAAAGATCTGTTCCCGATCCCATTTCCCTGACTGAAATAAAGTCCACACCCAAGTCCTGATAATGCCGGCACATATCAATGGTAACCTTTGTCACTTCATCAAGAAAGGCTGCTGTCTCATCTTTTTTCTTCTTAAGCCCTTTCAGGAGAATATCCAGCTCCATGATTTGTCCTGCAAGTGTAAAGGGCCCTAATACCCATGCGCCCACACCAAGGTCAGGGGCCTCATCTTTTATGATTTTAAATGCTTCGTCAACCATGGGAAGTCGTCCACGGCTCATATAATCTTTGGGGATATCAATTTCGTCCAGAGTTTTCCATTTGTTGGGGACAGTGGGATAGATAATGCCGTCTGCACCATCATAAAGTGAAATGCCTCGGCCCATGGCTTCTGCAACGGTCGCCATGTCATAGGGGATAACAATGCCATCCATATTGAAAATTTTTGCGGATGTAATGGCGGATTCAGCCATCAGCCTGGCATCGGTATGAATTTTGGCAAACTGGGTTCCCATTTTTTCAATGGCCTGGACCACCACTGCACCCTGACCGCTGAAACATGGCATTGTGTCAACGGGTTCACGCTTGAACAGCCTTTGGACTCTTTCTTTTCCTGTAAGTTCCGACATAAATTTTCCTCTCAATTATGTTGTTATCTGTTGTTTTTATCTTATCATTAACTTTTTAGCTTATTGACTCTTTTTCAAGTTCTCCACAAAATCGGGAAATAATTTGAAAAGCGGATGATTTGGATCCTTGGGCAGACGTCCTGTTTCACTGTAAACCGCAGTTGCCTGAAAGGCATTGGACATTGCAATGGCCGGCATGATTCTTTCCGCACCCACCATGGGGCCTGAAAAAATCATGTCATGATTCATAAATGCCGCTAAGGACTCAAGAGCTGCATCTGCAGCCGACCATCCTTTAAACCCCCATTTTTCCCGGGCCTCCTTCCACATATAAGATCCATTGGAAGGTGCAGAGCTTGTGGGCAGTCCCCATTTTTCCTTGATCATTTTGTTGGCAAGGCCGCAAAGGGCGGTGGCAGGACCATTCATAACCGAAGTATCTACAAAAACATTCTCAAATTTAGCCCCGTTTTTTTCAATGGCATCCAATAGTTTCTGGGTTCCTGCGATTCTGCCTGAGGGCATTTGATCTTCCTGGTCAAAGGCAACCAGAAGAACATTTTTCACACCGATTTTAACCATTTCACTGATTTCCGTGTCAAGATCCTGCTCCCATACCGTGATGCTGTTGTAGAACATGCGGTCAAGAAGGCCTTTTTGGGCACAATAGGCGGCAGCTTCCAGTTTTGGTTTTACAACCCAGGCATCAATGCAGAACGGCATATCCGTATTGTCTATTACAAAATCGATAAATGTCTTAAATTCCTTGCCGGTATTGGCAACAATATCTGCCATTCCCGGAATCCCCGTTTCCTGAGTCAGCTTGTCCTGGGTTTTTAACAGGTTTGCAGCCTTTTTTTCATCAAAACCGTCTTTACGTTTCCCGGGAAAGACCTTATCTCCTTTTTGGAATATTGAGTTACAGACAACCGTCGGATAATCTCCTGGCTGTCCACCGAATTTCACTCCACCAACTTCACATACTTTCTGTTCTTTTTGAAATTGAAACATCTT
This sequence comes from Desulfobacula sp., assembly GCA_023139225.1. GTDB lineage: Bacteria > Desulfobacterota > Desulfobacteria > Desulfobacterales > Desulfobacteraceae > Desulfobacula. Next base: position 3,804 of record JAGLNZ010000593.1, read on the forward strand.
TCCTCCTGGATTGAGTAATATGTTTAGATTCTTTACGGTTCTCCAAATTAATGAGATTTATAAATTGTAGTAACTCTATCAAAAGATTGTAAAGTATGTAAATCGTCCCCGGGATGGTTTTTGGATGAAAAAAGGATGATTTTTCTAATTTAGAAAATTATTTTCATTCAATTGGATACAATGCCAGCGTCCTGTATCATAGCTGATTCGATTTAAAGCCATTCGTATTCCCTGATATTTTAATAAGTTTTCATTGGTGTTTTCAAGTATCCGGTTAATAAAAATATCAAGTGATCCGCCATGGGAAACCACCAGGACGGTTTGATCATCATGGGATCGGGCAATCTGTATAAGGGCGGCCGTCATTCTTAAGTAAAGATCAATTTTTGTTTCAACCTCCATGGAAAAGGGCAGGGTGGGATAGGTGTCTGATCGTTCCTGGTTTATGCTGCGTCCTTCTCTTAACCGGATATCCTGTATGATTTCAAGCGATTTTTGTTCTGCCGTCGGTCCGGCAGTTTGATAAGCCCGTTTCAAATCACTGGTGTAAACCGCATGGATGGTTTCCCGGCCCAGCCGTTTGGCAAGGCAAACGGCCATTTTCCTGCCGGATTGATTCAAAGGCACATCTGTATGGCTCTGGATTCTTCCTTCAATATTCCATTGGGTCAAGGCATGGGAAACAAGAATAATTTGTGTCGCCATCGTCTTAAATGGAAAAGCCCCCTAATTTTGTTTCAAGGTACTCGTTGATGCCTTCTTTGGCACCTTCTCTGCCGATACCACTCTCTTTCATCCCGCCAAAAGGTGCCGCAGCAGAAGTGGGGTTGATATCATTGATTCCTATGATTCCGAATTTGAGGCGTTCAAACGCCGTCATGGCACGGGAAGTACTTTTCGTGTATACATAAGCGGCAAGCCCGTATGTGGTGTCGTTTGCCATCTCAATAACGTCATCTTCAGGGTCATACCCAATGATGGGAGCCACAGGACCAAAGGTTTCTTCCCGAAAGATCAGCATTTCTCTGGTGACATGAGTCAGCACGGTGGGGGCATAAAAATAACCCTTTTCAAGCGGACCATCCGTAAGCCTTTTTCCACCTGTAATAAGTTTCGCCCCTTTTTCCAGGGCATCTTGTACCTGATTTTCAACTTTTGAAATGGCTTCAGGCCCGACAAGGGGGCCGATCCTGACACCATTGTCCATTCCATTGCCGGCTTTCATGGCATTGACACGACTGGTGAATTCTTTTGTGAAATCATCCACCATGTGATGGGGGACAAAGATCCTGTTGGGGCTGATACAGGCCTGGCCCGTATTTAAGAATTTTACCAGGACCGCTCCTTTGGCGGCATGGACCGGATCTGCATCATCATAAACAATAAACGGGGCATGGCCTCCCAGTTCAAGGGAAATCCGTTTCATGTTCTGTGCCGCTTCTCTGGCCAGCATCTTCCCCACCTTGGTTGAGCCTGTAAATGTCAGTTTCCGGATAATGGGGTTGGAAACAAACTCGGTGCCCACGGGTTTTGGATCAAGGGTGGTGACAAGGTTTACCACTCCGGGTGGAATTTTTGCTTCTTCAAAAATTTTAAACATTTCCATGGCACAAAGAGGAGTTGCCTCGGCCGGTTTCAACACTATGGTACATCCGGCGGCAAGGGCAGGTGCAAGTTTCCTTGTAATCATGGAAACAGGATAATTCCACGGTGTGATGGCACCCACTACGCCTATGGG
>JAGLNZ010000594.1 GCA_023139225.1 Desulfobacula sp.
TTCCTGGAATAAAGGGAATGTATTTACTCTTGATAGTTTTTTGTCAAACAGATCAGGATCAAAATATTCTTCACCCGGCTGCTGCTCCTCCGATCCCTTATGGTGATCAATGGAATAAAGGATGGAATCTTTTTCCTTGCATGCAGATCCGATAATATAGGCGGATTTGCCGCAATAACTTCCAATTTCAAGAACAGGGCCGCTTTCTGCGGCTTTCAAAGCAATGCTGTAAAGCCGCTCAGCTTCATCAACATCCATGAAGCCCTTGATACTGTCCCATACATCAAAATCAATCTTCATCATAAGTTCTGACAAGTATTTCCCTGGGTTTAGAACCGATCTGGGGACCGACAATCCCCTCGTATTCCATCATTTCAACAAGCCGTGCCGCCCGGTTATAACCAATGCGGAGACGCCGCTGTACAAAAGAGATGGATGCCTGTCTGGTCTTGGTCACAAGTGCCACCGCCTCATCATATTTTTCATCATAGTCAGACTCATCAAACTCTTTGGTATCATCATCAGAGTTACCGATCGTAATATCTTCAATATAATCAGGTGCTTTCTGCTCTCTTAAAAATTTTGTAACCTTTGCAATCTCTTTTTCAGAAATATAGGCGCACTGGATCCTGACAAGCTTTCCTGTTCCAGGGGGGCAGAATAACATATCACCGTTTCCCAGGAGGCTCTCGGGTCCCCCGCCGTCAAAAATGGTTCTGGCATCAACCTTGGAAGATACCTGGAATGAAATCCTGGTGGGAAAATTGGCCTTAATGCTTCCGGTAAGCACATCAACAGAGGGTCTCTGGGTGGCTATGATCAGATGAATGCCTGCTGCTCTGGCCATCTGGGCAAGCCTGGTCAATGCAAACTCAACATCTTTTGAGGCCACCATCATCAGATCTGCCAGTTCATCAACAATCACGACAATATAGGGAAGTTTTTCAAACTGATCCTCATTGGCTTCTTTGGTCTCTTCAATCTTTTTATTGGTTTTCGATGCCACCATGCTGTTATACTGGACAATATTTCTCAAACCCATACGCTCTAAGAGTTCATACCGCCGTTCCATCTCCCTAACGGCCCAGAAAAGGGCATTGGTTGCTTTTTTCATATCCGTTACCACAGGGGAAATTAAATGGGGAATATCATTATATACGGAAAGCTCAATCCGTTTGGGATCAATCATGATCATTTTAATATCATCGGGAGTGCCTTTGTACAAAAGACTGATGATCATGGCATTCAACCCCACACTCTTACCTGTTCCTGTCGCACCGGCAATCAGAAGATGAGGCATGGAATCCATTTTTGTCACCACGGGCTTTCCCAGAAGGTCTTTCCCAAGCCCCAGGGTCAGCAGCGATGGTGATTGAACAAAATCTTTTGAAGCAATCAATTCCCTTAAATTAACAATTTCCCTTTCATCATTGGGGATCTCAATTCCCACAACATCCCGGCCCGGGATGGGCGCTACAATCCTAATGCTTATGGCGCTCAAAGCCAGGGCCAGATCATCGGACAAACCGGCAATCTTACTGATCTTGATCCCGGATGCAGGTTTATATTCAAAGGTTGTGATCACAGGCCCCGGCAGGATTTCAACCACCTCTCCGAACACATTAAAGTCATTGAGCTTGCTCTCCAGGATCTTGGCTTTTTCTTTCAGAAGGTCTGTATCAATATTTTTTTCAACCTTTTTTTTCTCATCTAAAAATGAAATCAACGGCAGATTAAATTCAACTTTTTCCCGGATATCAATAAATTCCATATCCGGATTA
>JAGLNZ010000595.1 GCA_023139225.1 Desulfobacula sp.
GCACAGTATCCAAACCCTTTTTCCAATGCGTTAAAAGGGTCTTTTTGCAATCTGCTTGTCAGCCGGGGGTTCAAACCATTGGGCATGGTTATGCCTGACATCAAAGGGCTGCAACTTGAAAAAGCGTCTGCAATTATCAACAGCCTTCATCTTGGCATTTCCAAAATCATTTCAAACGTGGATAAAAACCAGGATTACGGGGTTATCTTATCTTATACACCCGGAGCCGGCAGCTATGTGACCGGGAACACGCCCGTAACCCTTGTTGTCAACAGCTCGGAAAAAAACAAAAAAATGGCCACTGATAAACTAAACAGAGCTGTCCTCTTAACCCATTCTTTAGGCCCTGGTTTCTTAAAACGTCATGTCAGGGTTGAAACTGACATGTTCGGACCTATTATTGATCTTTATAATGAATATATGAAACCCGGTACTGATATTAAGATTTTAGTTCCTTTAATGAATAAAACCAAAATTAATATTTTTATTGACCATAACCGTGTTAGAACAATTATTATTGATCCTTGGAATAAGGATAGTGATACAGGAGAAATTAAACTATGGGAATCATCGCCCCTTCAATTCTATCAGCCGATTTCACCAGACTTGGTGAAGAATTAACCGCCGTTGAACAGGCAGGAGCCGACTGGATACATATTGATGTCATGGATGGACAATTTGTTCCTAACATCACCTATGGGCCCATCATTGTTAAAGCATGTAAAAGAGCATCAAATCTTGTTCTTGACGTACACTTGATGATTGAGAAACCAGATCTGATCATCCCTGAATTTGTAAAAGCAGGGGCTGATTACATCTCAGTTCATCAAGAAGCCTGCACACATCTTCACCGCAGCCTTCAGCTGATTAAAAGTTTTGGTGTAAAAGCCGGCGTGGCATTAAATCCGGCAACGCCTCTGTCTTCTATAGAATGGGTTGCAGATCAGCTTGATTTTGTCCTGATCATGAGTGTTAATCCCGGATTTGGAGGACAAAAATTCATTGAATCAAGTTGTGATAAAATAAAAGCCTTATCCCAACTGCTTAAGGAAAAAAATCCTGATGCCATCATCCAGGTGGATGGCGGGATCAATAAAGATACTGTCAAATCAGTTTCCAAGGCAGGCGCCACATCCTTTGTTGCCGGATCTGCCATATTTAATACTAAAAATTACAAAGAAGCCATTTTAAGTTTACGGCAAAATTTTTAAAGGTTACAAATGAATAAATTCATCGTTACTGTCCTTGGAAAGGACAAACCCGGCATTATTTCTCTGATTTCAAACGGTCTGTATGAACTTGGCTGCAATCTTGAAAATGCAAACCAGATGATCCTGCAAGGACAGTTTGCCGGTTTTTTTATTGTAGATTCCCCATCAAATATCGATATTGCTGTTCTTTCTCAAACACTTAAAAGCAAAACCCAAACTTCCGGCCTCAGTATCCATATCACCCCTGTAAAAGACAATGAAACCAGTCAAGAAAATATCAAAGGTGAAACATTTTTAATCACCACCATCGGGCCTGATCAAAAAGGGCTCGTGGCTAGATTTTCAAAAATAATAGCCCGGTTTAATGCCAATATTGAGAACCTGAAGGCGGTTTTTAAAGGCGGAAAAGACCCGAACGACAATATCATGTCCTACCAGGTATTTATTACACCGGATATTGATACAAACCAATTATTTGGCGCATTAAGGCAAAAAGCAAAAGAACTTGAACTTGATATTCGGATTCAACATAAAAACATCTTTGATGTTATCAATAAAATATAATGTACAAAAATATAATTTAGGGAAAAACCATGTTTGATGATAATGAAATCATATCAACCATAGAAATGGTAAAAAATGAAAACCTGGATGTCCGTGCAGTTACTCTCGGAGTTAACCTGTTTGATTGTATCAGCCACGACCTTGAAATATTTAAAAAAAATATCAGGACAAAAATTGTAAAGCAAGCTGAAAATCTTGTGGAAACTTGTGAT
>JAGLNZ010000596.1 GCA_023139225.1 Desulfobacula sp.
CCTGAATGGGGACCGGTAGGTAAAAAAACCACTTTTAAGGAAAAGATTAAATCCCTTGCCGGTGCCGTGGAAATGCTCATCCTTTTTTTCATCGTAATGACCGGGCTTTATTTCGGGCTTTTTACCCCGACGGAAGCAGGTGCAATCGGATCATTTTTTGCCGTTGTCATTGGTGTGATGCAAAAAAATCTTTCCCTGGATGACTTTTATAATTCCATTTTCGATACCTTGAAAATTTCCTGCATGGTTATTGTTATTATCACCGGTGCCATGATCTTCGGACGGTTTTTAGCCATTACAAGAATACCCTTTGATATTGCCACCTGGGTGGTCGCCCTTCCTTTTTCAAAATTGACCATCATGGCCATCATATTTTTGATTTATATCATTGGCGGCGCGGTCATGGATGCCCTGGCCCTGCTGCTGATCACGATTCCAATTTTCTTTCCCGTGGCAATAAAGCTCGGGTATGATCCCTTATGGTTCGGCATCACCATTACCATTGTAACTACATTAGGAGCTGTGACCCCGCCTGTAGGTGCCACTACCTATGTGGTCGGCGGTATGGCAAAGGATGTGCCCCTTGAAAAGGTGTTTAAAGGTGTTGCCTATTTTCTGCCGGCCTATATCATTTGTGTGATTTTAATGATGCTTTTTCCAAAAGTGGTCCTGTTTTTACCGAACCTCTTAAATTAATATGTGTTTAAATAAGGAGAAAAAACGTGCGGTTACCAAGATTTGACTATTTAGGACCTGACAATCTTGAAGGCGCTCTAGACCTTTTAGCCACCCACAGGGATGATGCAAAAATCCTTGCCGGGGGAACAGATCTTCTGGTCAGGATGAAAAAAGGGCTTTTAAAACCAAAAAATCTTATCAGCCTCAAAGCCTTAAATGAATTATCTTATATTAAAGAAGAAGACAAATGTATTAAGATAGGTGCAAGAACATCCCTGGCAGATATTATTGCTTCCAGGCTTATTCAAAACAAAGCTTACGCACTGTTCCAGGCCTGCGAAAAAATCGGGGCCGTGACCATCCAGCATTACAAAGGGACCATTGGCGGCAATATCCTCCAGGACAACCGGTGCCATCACTACAACCAGTCGGATTTCCATAGATCCGGGCGTCAGCCCTGTCACAAGGACGGCGGAAAAATCTGCTATGCACGAGAAGAAGCCGACCGATGCAACTCCACCTGTCAGTCAGACGGTGCCACGGCTCTCATGGCTTTAGATGCCCGGATTATATTGGCAAGAAAGGGCGGGGAACGGACCGTTGATCTTACAAATTTTTACACTACTGACGGCATCATGCCCTTTGCCATGGAATCCCATGAACTTCTAAAAGAAATCATCATTCCTGTGCAAAAAGCTCAAAGTGCCTATCAGCGTCTTGCCTATCGATCTGCCATTGACTACCCCATCGTCTGCGCCGGCGTCCTTTTAAAAACATCGGATACGCAAAAAGATGAAATAGACGAGGCGCGGATCATTGTGGGTGCCATGGGCCGATCTCCCCTCTTCCTTGCCCAGGTGTCATCCTCTTTAAAGGGGAAAAAACTTAACGATACCAATGCCTTTAAAAAAGCAGCGGACGCTTCAATGGATAATGCATCAACCTTTGCTGTTCACAATGTGGGATCTACCCTTGAGTACCGGTGCGCCATGGTATCCCAAATGGTATTCCAGGCACTTGAGCAGGCTGCAAAGGGATAATATATAAATTATGGAGTTTTTGTAACATGGAAAAAATACTCATTACCTTAAATATAAATGATAAACCCTGTGAGGTTATGGTCTACCCACACGACACCCTTTTAGAAGTATTGCGGGACGAACTTGACCTGACCGGGTCAAAAGAAAGCTGCGGTGAAGGCGTCTGCGGTTCCTGCACCATCCACATGGACGGAGAACCGGTTCGGTCCTGCCTGACACTTGCCATGGAAGCCATAGGAACAAAAATCAAAACAGTGGAGGGGCTTGCCAATGGAGATGAATTATCGGATCTTCAGCAGTCCTTTATTGATCACGGGGCTGTCCAGTGCGGATTCTGCACCCCGGGTATGCTCATGTCGGCTGATGCTTTGCTGAAAAACAATCCTAAACCAGATGAAAAAACCGTTCGAAAAGCCCTTGCCGGGAACATATGCCGGTGTACGGGATATGCAAAAATTGTTGAAGCTGTGGCCCATGCGGGCAATCCCCAGGAGCATTGCCCAGACTGTAAGACTGGCAGTAAGACTGGCAGCAAAACCGGCAGCAAAACAAAGGAGTAAAAAATGTCTGATTATACCTCAGATTATACGATTGTTGGAAAAAGAATGCCCAGGGTTGATTCCAGGGCCAAGGTTATGGGAAAGGCATTGTTTACTGCTGATTTAAAACTGCCCGGCATGCTGGTGGGAAAAATCAAAAGAAGCCCCTATGCCCATGCCCGCATTATAAATATAGATACTTCAAAGGCCGAGGCACTTGCCGGTGTTAAATCGGTTGTCACAGGCAAAGATACCGAAGGTGTTAAATGGGGTGTATTTGCCTATACAAGGGACCAGCAGTTTATTCAAATAGAAAAAGTCAGGTACATAGGCGATGAAGTGGCAGGGGTTGCAGCCATTGATGAAGAAACAGCCCTTAAAGCCCTTGATCTTATTGAAGTTACATACGAAGAACTGCCGAGCGTATTTGATCCCATGGAAGCCATGGTATCGGAAACTGAACTCATCCATGAGGATTTCCCAAATAATATAAACGTACATGTTAATATAGATACGGGAAATGTGGATGAAAATTTTGAAAAAGCCCACTATATCAGGGAAGATACCTTTGTGGCACCGGAAGAATCCTATTTCCAGGCCGAGCCCTATGCAGTTGCTGCAAGGTTTGACCATGAAGACTGCCTGGAAGTCTGGATGCCCAATGGCGGACCCCATATGAAATCCAAACCCCTTTCCAATGCATTCAAAATTCCCCTTCACAAGGTAAAGGTTAGAAAAATCGCAATAGGCGGTGCATTTGGGGGACGATCCGAGATCTGTCCTGTAGACTATATCTGCGCTCTTCTGGCCAAAAAGACCAAAAAACCGGTAAGAATTGAATTCACAAGAGAAGAAAATACCATTGCCACCCGACAGGGACATGCCATGATCACCACCC
>JAGLNZ010000597.1 GCA_023139225.1 Desulfobacula sp.
ATATGCCTAAAATTAATAATATCATCGTGGAATCCATTGACCCAAAAGGGCCATACGGAGCCAAGGAAGCCGGGATGTCCATTGCCATGTCGGCAGCTCAAGGCTATAGCGCAGCAGTCAGTAATGCCATTGGTGTCTACATGGACTCTTTTCCTTTAACCCCGGACAAAATTCTTGCCGCCATTAAAGAAAAAAAAGCCCGGGAAAAAAAAGAAAAAACCTTAAAAAACAATGCGGTTAATTGATCACGATCAGGATATATAAATGAAGAAGATCAAAGTTGAAGATGCAGTTGGAACTGTTCTGGCCCACGACATGACACGGATCATCCGGGGAAAATTCAAAGGAGTTGGATTTAAAAAAGGACATGTTGTACAAAAAGAAGATATCCCTGAACTATTAAAGATCGGAAAGCAGTATTTGTATGTTCTTGATCTTGGAAAAAACCAACTCCATGAAGATGATGCTGCAAAAAGGATAGCAAGTGCTATTGCAGATAAGGACCTTGAATTTTCCGAACCCCGGGAAGGTAAAATCAATATAAGTACAAAGCATGCCGGCCTGCTGAAAATTGATGTTGATGCCCTGCTCCAGGTGAATAAGATGGAGAGCATTATTGTGGCCACATTAAAGAACAATTTTCCCTGTAAAAAAGGAGAGATCATTGCAGGTACAAGGATCATTCCTCTGACCATCCCGACAAAAAATATCAAAGCACTTGAAACATTAACAAAAAAAACAGGGACCATTCTTTCAGTCAAACCATACCGATCCTTGAAAGTGGGTGCCGTGGTAACGGGTTCTGAAGTCTATAAGGGATTGATCACAGATGATTTCGGCCCGTCTGTGGGAAAAAAAATCACCGATGCTGATTGTACACTCATTAAAAAAATCCTAGTCCCCGATGAGATTACGGCCATTTCCAATGCCGTCCTGGAATTAAAAGATCTTGGGTGTGAGCTGATCATTACCACGGGAGGGCTCTCGGTGGACCCGGATGATGTCACCCGCCAGGGAGTTATCTCAACTGGTGCCAAGGTCACATTTTACGGCAGTCCCGTTCTTCCCGGAGCCATGCTCATGATATCACAGCTTGGTGATATTCCTGTTATCAGCCTGCCTGCCTGTGTGTTTTATTATAAGCAGACCGTGTTTGACCTGATTTTTCCAAGGGTGCTTGCCGGAGAAAAAATCAGTGAGGATGATATTGCCGCCATGGGGCATGGTGGATTGTGCATGAATTGCAAAGTCTGTCACTATCCTGTGTGTTCATTCGGAAGATAAAATGTGAGGCGGCTATTATGTCCAGAGTAAAGACATCAAAAAATTTTCCTAAAACAGCATTCAGCATGCTGGGCTTTTTTGTGGCACTTTTCAGTTCCGGTATCGGTATTGGCGGGGGAACCATATTTGTTTCCACATTCATATCGATTTTTAAGTTTGATTTTAAGCGGGCGGCAGCAACTTCCCTTGCAACCATTATCCCCATCACACTTGTAGGGGCTGTATCCCATTTGTTTATTTTTCCCAATCCCCCTTCCGGCAAATACTTTCTTGTTTTTATTCCCATGTGTGTCATTGGTACCATCATAGGTTCAAAATTTATTCATAAATGGAACAACCAGTGGCTCAAGTGGATTTTTGCCCTCTTTCTTCTTATTGCAAGCCTTCGAATTTTAAAATTTGTGGACTTTCCATTTTTAATGTTCTCGAGCCTGAATGAGATATCCTGGGCCCATGAAGCCCTTTTTATCATGGCTTTCGGCATGGTGATCGGTATCATCGCCACATGGCTGGGGATTGGCTGCGGACTGCTCATTGTCCCGTTTTTTGTGATTGTGATGAATTTTAACATGCACCAGGCCATCTGCCTGTCTTTAACCACCATGTTTTTTTTATCATCATCTGCCACACTCATGCACCACAAACTTGCAAACTTAGATTTTAAGACGTTTAAGGCCTTGTTTCTACCGTCTCTTGCAGGCGCTGTGACAGGCTCTGCCATATCCGGTCTGCTGCCGGGTTTTTATCTTAAACAGGTATTTGGCATTATCCTGATGATGATTGCCTTTACCTATCTGTTACAACCGACTTTAAAGGCAATAAAAACCCACAAAGAAAAAAGAAATGCCCTCTATAAGGAGACATAAATGTCAGTTATCCTATATGATGCCTTAAAAAAAGCTCTGAAAGAAAAAATAATCTTCCATGATCTTGCAGATAAGCCTATCGACATCACGTGCAAAGCCCTTTCAGCTGAACAGGCCATCGGGACTCCTGATCATGATGACTACCCCATTATCAAAGGCAGAGAAGTTATGGTCGAGGCTGATTTTCTCAATGCAAAGGGCCAGAGCTTTACGGATGAGTTTGAAAACAGGGCATATCGCGTTAAAGATCTCTTGACTATGGACCTTTCCACAAACAGGGAACGAGCCTCTTTTATTGCAGGGTTGAATGCTGTTTACAGACATCTTGGCCTTGCTGACAAAACCATTCACTGCAAGGATAAGGAACCGGTTCTTTGTGCAGAAAAACTTTCCGACATTATCCCGAAAGATTCAAAGGTGCTTCTGGTGGGACATCAGCCAAGGTTTCTTGAAAAACTTTCATCTTATTGCCAGGTGCGGGCCGTTGACCTGGACAAGGACAATATTGGGAAAGAATTTTTCAATATCACCATTGAACCACAAGAGAATACCCAAGAGGCCATCAAGTGGTGCACCATGATATTTGCAACCGGTTCAACCATTGTCAACAACACCATTTCAAACTTCATTGATGCGGATAAACCTGCTGTTTTCTATGGAGTGACCAGTTGCGCACCCGCAAAAATCCTTAATCTTACAACCTTTTGTGAATACGGGCATTAAAAAAAATGAAACAAAACATCTCAGAACTTATCATCGGTATAAAGGGCGCAGGAGAAATGGCCACCGGTACGGCCTGTCGTCTTTTTCAAGCAAATTTTAAAAATATCTTTATGATGGAAATCCAAAACCCCATGGCTGTCAGAAGGCGTGTTTCTTTTTGCGAGGCAATCCATGATGACAAAATTGCAGTGGAAGGTATCACGGCCAAAAAGGTCTTAAAATCCGATGAGATCCAGGCTGCCTGGGACAAAAATAGTATCCCCATTATTGTTGATCCCGGCTGGGAATCCATTAAAGCGATCCAACCCCATGTGGTGATTGATGCGATTATTGCCAAAAAAAATCTGGGAACAAATCTGTCCGAAGCCCCTTTGGTCATCAGCCTGGGCCCCGGGTTTGAGGCCGGCAAAGATGTGCATGTTGCCATAGAAACCAATCGGGGCCACAACCTTGGAAGGCTTATTTTAAACGGTTGCCCTGAGCCCAATACCGGAATCCCGGGCAGCACAAACGGATATACCATAGAAAGGGTTCTTCGCGCGCCATGTCCCGGCATATTCACCTCTTCTTTAACCATTGGCGCTTTAGTCAAAAAAAACGATGTGGTGGGGCACGTTGGCAACAAGCTTGTCATTGCTCAGATTGACGGAGTTTTAAGGGGACAGATAAGAAATAACAGCAAGGTCACAGACCAACTTAAAATCGGAGACATTGATCCCAGGGGAAACAGGCAATATTGCACCACAGTCTCGGAAAAAGCACGGGCCATCGGCGGCAGTGTGCTGGAAGCCGTTTTACAAAAATACAATCAATAACCAAAGCCTATACCAAATTTTAATTTTGGTGAAATGATAACCATTCGAAAGGATTTAATTAATGTTAACAAAAGCGTTTATCCCGTACAAAGGCTATTATTCAAGCCCTTTTTCCAAATGGCAGGGCAGCCTGGCCAATGAGCATTCCATTGTGCTCGGATCAAAAACAGCAAAAAACTGGCTTGAGACAAAGGATATCAGCCCTGATATATTTGACTACCTGATTCTTGGGGCCACGGTTGGCCAGCCCTACACATTTTACGGAGGACCCTGGGCATCTGCTTTGATCGGGGCTCAGAACATTCCGGGCTGCCTTGTCAGTCAGGCATGTTCAACCTCAACAACGGTTATATTCCAGGCAGCCGCCGGTATTGAAACAGGATTTTACCAGAATGTATTCACCCTTATGACAGACCGATGCTCCAACGGTCCCCACACCATCTGGCCCAATCCCAATGGCCCGGGCGGACAGGTGATTTCTGAAAACTGGGTCATGGACCAGTTCAACAATGACCCCTGGGCAAAAAATGCCATGATCCAGACTGCGGAAAACGTTGCCAGAGAAACGGGAGTGACAAGGGAACAATGTGATGAGCTTGCTTTGAGACGGTACGAGCAGTATATGGATGCGCTTGCCAATGACAGGGAATTCCAAAAAAAATACATGTTTCCGGTTTCCATTAAAATATCCAAGAAAAAAACCATTTTAGTGGATGCGGATGAAGGGATAATGCCCACGACAAGACAGGGCCTTGAAAATCTAAGACCGGTACTGCCGGACGGGTCCCACACCTTTGGGTCTCAGACCCACCCTGCCGATGGTAATTGTTCTCTGATTGTCACTACAAAAGAAAAAGCCGGAGAATTAAGCCGGGACAAATCAAAAGATGCCCAGATTATTTCCTATGGATTTTCAAGATCAAAAAAAGGATTCATGGCCATGGCTGTTGTACCTGCCGCCCAAATGGCCCTGGACAAGGCCGGCATCTCCATCAAGGACGTGAAAGTGATCAAGACCCATAATCCCTTTGCCGCCAATGACATCTATTTGGCTGACCAGATGGACATTGATGTGAATGGATTTAACAATTTTGGGTCTTCCATGATCTTTGGTCATCCACAGGGCCCGACAGCAGGACGGCTGATCATTGAAGGCATTGAGGAACTGGCAGACAAGGGCGGCGGATATATGCTTTTTACAGGCTGTGCAGCCGGAGATACCGGGGCTGCCCTTGTACTGAAAATCGGCACTTAAAATTAAGTGCGTAAAACAAAAAATAAAATAACTTTAATATATACTTTACAGGAGGAAAAAACATGCGAGCATTGATAATAGGCGGCGTCGGCGCTATGGGTCAGGGAGTTGCAAGGGACCTGATAAAACAAGAACAGGTTACTGATGTTATTTTAGCTGACTTGTATCCTGACCCTGAAAGACTGTCAAAAAAATTGCGCGAAAATGAAAAATCAACTTTGATCAAAATGGATGTCAATGATCATGAGGCCATGGTCAATGCTTTCAAGGAAGTCAATGTGGTCATCAATACTGCAGGACCCTTTTATAAGACAGCCGTACCTGTTGCCAAAGCAGCCGTGGAGGCAAAAGTTAACTATATAGACATCTGTGATGACTATGAGGGAACCGAAATTCTGTTTAACTCAAAAATCGACAAATTGGCAAAAGAGGCAGGGATCACTGTTCTCACAGGCATGGGCTCGGATCCCGGAACCAATAATATCCTGGTAAAATGGTATGCAGACCGCCTGGACAGCGTTGATGATATTTATCTTTATTGGGTGGTCAGCATTGCCGAGCTTGCAGGGGCCGCCTGGGACCACAGCCTTCATATGACCCTTGGAAAAATCCCCCAGTATATTGATGGGAAACTGGTTAATGTGGAAGGCGGGACCGAAGAAGTGGCGGAACAATTCCTTGAACCACTTGGTACCTGCCATGTCCGCTACGTGGGCCATCCCCAGCCGTTGACGCTGCCAAGATATATCAAAGGGGTTAAAAATGTAATCATCAAGGGTGCCCTTATCCCCCTATGGGTGGATGAACTGATACAAGAGCAGAAAAAAACAGGCCTTTTAGGCACAGAACCCATTGATATCAAAGGAACCAAAGTCACCCCATATGATATTGCTTTAAAACTTTGGGAGACCATTCCCGAAGGAAGAGATAACGGTCCCCAGTCTTCGGGTCTGAAAGTCATTGTCAAAGGAGAAAAAGACGGACAAAAG
>JAGLNZ010000598.1 GCA_023139225.1 Desulfobacula sp.
TTGTTTGAAAAATACCGGGCCCGGGAAAAAACCAAATCACGTCAACGGGCAACAAGGAAAAATGTCAAAGATGAAACAGCTTGAGGTCTGGATAACATTCCCAAATAATGAAACCCTGCTGTGTGGTGAAATTGTCACTGAAACGCCTGATTTCAAGGGATTAACTAAAGGAGCATTCTGGTATGTCCAGGACTACCTTGATCATCCAATGGCTTTTCCAATTGATCCTGTTGCTTTGCCATTAAAAAACGATGAATTTCAAACACAACGGCCTTCCGGCATCCATGCTGTTTTCGAGGACGCACTGCCTGATGACTGGGGCATAAGGCTGCTTATCAGGAAAGCAGGACTTGGCCGCAGGGAGCAAACTAAAATCCATTTACTTGAAGCCTTAGGCGCTGATGGCCTGGGGGCATTATCTTTTAAAGCCAGGGACAAAACGATTCAAGACAGCAAGCCATATGCCGATATGATCGACCTTCATACACTTTTAGAGCTGGCCTTAAATTATGATACAGGCCGTTATATTGAAGAAAAAAATCTATATCTTTTATTTCGGGCCGGCAGTTCACCAGGCGGGGCAAGACCCAAAGCCATTATTAGAGACGATTTATCAAATCTTTGGATAGCAAAATTTCCAAGCAGCCGGGATAGGCTGGCTATGGTCCCCATAGAAGCAGCAACACTTGAACTGGCAAAGCATTCAGGATTAAATATTCCTGAGTTTAATATCCGGGAAGTTGGGAAAAGAAAAATTTTGATGGTAAAGCGATTTGATATTTCCGAAAAAAAAGGAAGATATCATATGATCAGTGCCCGCACCTTGTTGGAAGCTGAGGGCGACTATCTTTCCAGTTATGATGCTTTGTTTGAAAAATTAAAGGAATTCACTGTCCACCCCTCTATTGATCTTCCCTTATTTTTTCGGCAGATGGTGTTTAATTGTGCCATAGGCAATACAGATGATCATTTAAAAAATTTTACTATCCTTCATAAAGAGAACGGTTTTTGTCTCTCGCCCGCATATGATTTATTACCGGATACAGAAATGAGAAGAGAGCATGATTTAATGATTGGTTCAAGTTTTTTGCCACCATCCCGGGCAGACCTGGAAAAACTTGCCAATAAATGGAAAATTCGACAGGCCGATAAAATCATTGATGAAATTATTGAGGTTGTTTCCAAATGGAAAACCATGTTTAAAAAATACAAAGTCCCTGACGCTGATATAGCATTCTTTGAGTGGGACCTTAATAGAAGACAAAAAAGAATGCGATCATGATCGACAGCTTCACTTTAATTAAACTATGTGTTATGAAAACACAGCTTTAAACGTTGCCTTCCCTGGTTCAGGTGATTTCTCTGCAATTATTTTTCAACCATTGGGTGAAATCATCCGCTGAGTAACTACCTTTACCTAATTTTTCAAATGCCAGGACTCTTCCTACGGGACTAGTGTAAAAATCCATCCCATGCAACCTTTTTTTAAAAAGCCTGAATTGAGCCCCCTTAACGGAAAAAATAAAATTTCAAAACTTGATCCCCGCCTGAAATTTGATGGACTCTGGTAAAAATAATTTTTAAACAACGTGTTGTTTAATTTATTATTGACTTAAACAACACGTTGTTTTATCAATAATAATTAAAAACCAACAGTTAACAGGATTAATAAAATGATAAGATTTGCATCGGCTCAACTGGATGGATGGATGGCTGCAGAAAAAAGAAAACCTCTTGTTATCAGAGGCGCAAGACAGGTTGGCAAAACCTGGCTGGTACGCGATATGGCCATACGCCATAATCTGAAACTGATAGAATTGAATTTTGAAAGAAATCCTGCACTTGCCGATTTGTTTACCAGTAATCGTCCCAAAGAGATATTGAAAAACCTGGAATCGGAATTTGAAACTTCAATAGACCCTGATTCCTCCTTGCTTTTTCTTGATGAAATCCAGGCAGCCCCGGCAATGTTTGCAAGGCTTCGCTGGTTTAAGGAAGATCTTGAAAACTTAGCCGTTATTGCAGCCGGTTCTTTACTTGAATTTGCTTTGAACAAATATCAATACAGCATGCCTGTGGGCAGAATTTCATATTTTTTTCTGGAACCATTTTCGTTTTTTGAATTTTTGCTTGCAACCGAAAATGAATTTCTTTTAAAAAAACTTAAAGCCTTTTCCCATAATGACGTCATGCCTGAATCAATCCATGAAAAATGCCTTGGGCTGTACCATGATTATTGTCTTGTCGGCGGGATGCCCGAGCCTCTTCAAAAATGGGTAGATACCGGGAATTTAAAAAACTGTATAAAAATCCAGCAAGATCTTCTCGCCACATTTCGTGACGATTTTCATAAGTATGGGGGGCAGTTTGATCCTGGGCTGCTGTTTAAATTGTTTATATCAGTATCCAGGCAGATGGGTAACAAATTTGTCTACAAACGGGTTGATCCATTGGCAAAAACCTTATTGATAAAAAAAAGCTTGTCCATGCTGTCCCAGGCCAGGGTCTTCACAAAAATAAACCATACCAGTGGCAATGGGCTGCCAATGGGTGCGGAATCAAATGAAAAATTTTTTAAAATGCTTTTAATTGATATCGGGCTTGTATCTGTTCAATTGGGCCTTTCTTCCATGTCCAATACCCAGGCAGGCAAAATAATTTTTACAAACAAAGGCGGTATTGCCGAACAATTTATAGGACAGCAGATCAGATCGTCCCAGTCCCCATTGACAGATCCAATCCTTTTTTACTGGCAACGAACAGGGGGCAGGCAAGGAGAAATTGATTACATTATTCAGCATGGCAACCGTGTAATCCCCGTTGAGGTCAAATCCGGAACTGCAGGCAGCTTGAAATCTCTTCACCAGTTCATGGCAGACAAGAATCTTGATCTTGCTGTCAGGCTTAATTCAAACCTGCCGTCAGTGGAAAAGATAAATGTTAAAACAACCACGGGAAAACCCGTATCCTATACACTGGTTTCCATCCCTTTATACCTGGCTCAGAAAATCAATGATCTTCTTGACCTGTTTTATTGATTAAAATTATGTTTAATTTATTATTATTTCACGAAGAAAAGTGTTTGAGAACTCTCTATTTTATACTATGATCGCCTGAATAGGGATTCATGCCGATTGTAAAAATGATTAAAATTGATTGGAAATAAACTGAAATGAATACCAAA
>JAGLNZ010000599.1 GCA_023139225.1 Desulfobacula sp.
CCACATCTTTTGTGGTGAAAAACGGTTCAAAAATATTCTCCAGTATTTCCTTGTTCATACCGAATCCGTTGTCGCTTACGGATAACTGGACAAACTCGCCAGGAACAAAACCTATGTGATCATCACAATAATTTTCTGTAAGCGAGGTGTTTTCCGATTCAATGGTGACCTTACCCACACCTTCAATCGCATCCCGGGCATTGACACACAAGTTGGCCAGAATCTGGTCGATCTGTGTGGGGTCCATTTTGACAGACCATAAGTTAGCACCTGGCAGCCAGGCAAGATCAATATTTTCACCAATAAGACGTTGAATCATTTTGAGCATACTTCCCACATTCTCGTTCAGGTCAAGTATCTTAGGAACGATGGCCTGCTTGCGGGCAAAAGCCAATAGTTGACGGGTAATGTCTGCCGCACGTTTTGCTGCCAAATGAACCTCATTGAGATTTTCATACAGCTGCCTTTCCGGATCTGTATCATCAAGAGCGATTTCAGTAAAACCGATGATCACACTGAGCGCATTATTGAAATCATGGGCAATCCCACCGGCAAGGGTGCCGATGGTTTCCATTTTTTGAGCTTGCTTAAGTTGGGATTCAAGTCTTAACCGGTCACTGATATCCCGTTTAACAGCTACATAGCTGACAATTTTTCCCTTGTCTGAAAATACCGGTGATATGGTTGCCTCCTCAGTATATTTTGATCCGTCCTTTCTTTTATTAATGAGGTGCCCGGACCAAGTTTCGCCGCAGGTTATGGTTTCCCACAATTCTTTATAAAATTGTGCATCATGTACGCCACTTTGCAGTACGCTGGGATTCATCCCCAGAGCCTCTTTACTGGAATAGCCTGTGATCTTTTCAAAGGCGGGGTTTACATAGGTAATGGTTCCTTTTGTGTCCGTGATAACTATTGTATCAGAAGAATTATCCATGGCCAAAACCCGACGCTTTAGATCTGCTTCGATTTTTTTTCGCTTGTATATTTCTTCTTTCAGTTTTTCATTTGCTTTAGCAAGCTTTGCTGTCCGCTGTTTAATGCGTGTTTCTAACTCATCATGAACCTTTTTTAACTCATCTTCAGTTTTTTTATGCTCAATGATTTCATTTTGAAGTCGGGCATTTCGCTTCTTTATGCTTTCTTGCATTTGAGAAATAGCGATGTGCGTTTCAACACGCACCAAAACTTCTTCACGTTGCAACGGTTTGGTAATGTAGTCCACCCCGCCGGCCCTGAAAGCCGCCACCTTATCATCTACCTCAATTAAAGAGCTCATAAAAATAATCGGGATGTCCTTAAACACCTGCATTTCTTTAAGTCTTCGACAGACTTCAAACCCATCGATTCCCGGCATTTTGATATCCAGAAGAATCAGGTCGGGAGCCGCTTTCGGGAGAACTTTTAGCCCCATAGAGCCACTTTCGGCCAGAAAAACCCTGAAAGAAGCACTTTCCAGGATGTCTGTGAGAAGGCGCAGGCAGTCAGCAGAATCATCAATAACTAAAATCCTGTTATTTTTTTTAACTTCAGACATTATTCCTTCCTTTCCAAATCAATAAGTGCCATAAGACCCTTCTGATCAATGCTGTCCGCCAATGGCAGCAACCCAGCTGCCAGGTCTGGATTTTCCTTTGT
>JAGLNZ010000006.1 GCA_023139225.1 Desulfobacula sp.
GGCGGTATCGAATTTTATGAAATGAAAATAAGCGATTATTAAACCCACAAAAAACAGGAAAACCCATTCCAGTGAATGATATATGAATTTGTGCACACACTATTGAAAGTGGATCTATTCTTGTTACCTATAACAATCATTTTAATTCCATTGGAAACCTCAGAATTTGGGAAAGATAGCGTCTGGCAGAGCCACTTTCCTCTCAGGATAGAATTGGATATTTACGGGTGTAATTGTGAGGGCTTGCCAGCCACTTATCAAGCATATCAGAAAGCCCCTGTGGTTTAATCGGTTTTGCAAGATAGTCGTCCATACCGGATTTCAGACATTTTTCGCGATCCTCTTTCATAGCGTTAGCTGTCATGGCAACAATAATGACATTATGATCAAGCACTTTTGATTCAAGGTTTCGGATAACACCTGTCGTATCGTAGCCATCCATCTCCGGCATCTGGCAATCCATCAATACAATATCGTAAGAAATCATTTCCAGAGCCTTAACAGCTTCCTTTCCATTGGCAACTGCATCAGCTCTGTATCCTAATTTTTTTAAAATATTTAATGCCACTTTTTGGTTGATATGATTGTCCTCTGCCAGCAGAATGCGGGTTTTATACTTTTGGTCCTCGGCAAGAGAGTGGCGGGTGACAATTGCGGCAGATTCCTTCTTATCCGGCTCTTTTTGAATACCGGCAACTATGGAAAGACAGTCAAAAAGCTGTGATTGCTTAACCGGCTTTATCAAATATGCGGCAAACCCGATTTTTTTTAATTGTTTGGCATCACCCCGCTGACCCATTGAAGACATCAAGACAAGTATGGTGTTTTTCAGATCAGAATCTTGTTTAACCTTTTTTCCAAGTGTTGCCCCGTCCATTGCCGGCATCTGCATATCAAAAATTGCAATCTCAAAAGGATCTTTATTGATGAAAGCCGCCTTAAGTTCAACTAAAGCCTGTTCTCCGTCTGGTGCTTCTTTATAGCGGCATTCCCATAATTTTAACTGCTCACGTAAAATATATCGATTGGTTGCATTATCATCAACTATCAGAATACGTTTTCCCTTTATATTCTCGGGAACAACCATCTTTTTTTCTCTGCCTTCGGGCTGTTTTTCAAAAACTGCTGTAAACCAGAATGTAGAGCCTTTGCCCTCCTCACTTTCCACACCGATCCCGCCGCCCATCTTTTCTGCAAGTTGTTTTGATATCGTCAGTCCCAAACCGGTTCCACCATATTTGCGTGTTGTGGAACTGTCCACCTGTGAGAACGATTGAAAAAGCCGGTCCATACGATCATTAGGGACACCTATGCCTGTGTCGGTAACGCTGACACGGATAACGGCATGTGTTGCATCTTCACTTTCAAGTGTAGTGTAAATTGCCACCTCACCTTTTTGAGTAAATTTGATGGAATTGCCCACAAGGTTTATCAGTATCTGACGCAGCCGACCGGGGTCTCCGCATAAAAGCGACGGGACTTCATGATGAAATACATTTATCAATTCCAAATCCTTTTCATGGGCTTTAATGGCGATAAGATCGCTTGCTTCGTCAAACGTTACTCTTAAATCAAAATCAATATTTTCAAAATCAAACTTGCCGGCCTCAATCTTAGAATAATCGAGAATGTCATTGATAATATCCAATAACGAATCTCCGCTGCTTCGAATAATTTCTGTGAATTCTCGTTGTTCAGCAGTCAATTTGGTTCCTGAAAGAAGACTTGTCATGCCAATGATACCGTTCATGGGCGTACGGATCTCATGGCTCATATTTGCAAGAAACTCACTTTTGGCTAAATTAGCAACTTCAGCCGTGTGCGCCATTATATTTGCCTGTTCAATGGCTTTTTCAAGCTCTTGATTCATCTGGTTTAATTCATCCTGCGTCTGTTTTTCCCGGGTGATATCCTGGAAATTAACCACGATACCATCTGGTTTGCCCTGGGCATCCAGAAACAATGCCGCACCAATCCGGACTGCAATCATAGCGCCGCTTTTGGTTCTTCGCCGCGCCTCAAATCCAGACACGCCCTCTCCTTGAAAAACCTTGGCAATGCTTTTTTGTCTTGCCTGTATTTCTTCTTCCGGTATAAAATCAATCCGATGGCCAAGCAGTTCATCCAGAGTCCATCCAAACACACGGGTAAAGGCAGGATTCAGGTATACCACCTTCTCATTTTTATTATATACCGCCACCGGATCCGCAATGGTTTCCATCACTGTCTGAAGCCTTTCTTTGCTTTCCCGGAGTTCGTTCTCAGCTTTTTTAAGCGGAGTGATATCCATGAAAGCTTCGAGAATCACATCCTGTCCGTCCAGTTCCATGGTCAAAGCTGTCTTGTAAACCGGCACTTGCCGACCGTCCTTGCGGATGATGGTCTTCTCCGACTGATCAACGACCTGATTCAGGTCTGTTATCGGACACTGACCAATATTATCAGGACAGATATTTTCATGGCAAACATGCCCGACAATCTCTTCTCTATGATCATAGCCGGTCAGAGTCAGAGCCGCCTTGTTAATTCGTTGAATCACCTTATCCTTCCCAACAATCATCATACCGATGGGAACATTATCTATTATCATTTCAGTAATTTCCAGTGACCTTTTCAGCTTTTCTTCCGCCTGCTGGAGTGCAGCTTCAAAATTTTTGCGATCCGTGATATCGTTTCCTGAACTTAAAATTCCAATAATATCGCCATTGGGGTCTTTCAAGATAGTATTATGCCAGGCAATAATACGTTGGGTTCCATCTTTTTTTAGAATTGGATTCTCGTAATACTCAACCGGCTCAATTTTCCCTGCTATCAAATCATGATAAACCCTTAAAACATCTTCCTGGAATTGTTCGGGCAGGCAGGTTTTAAACCAATTTTTACCAAGTAGTTCTTCTTTTTGGTAGCCAAGGGTTTCCAAACCGTATTCATTAATGAGCGTGATGTTTCCTTTAGTATCAAGGGCGACAAACAAAACTCTGGCAATAGAAAGATATTTTCGGGCCCGGTATTCACTGTCTTGGTTGGAAACCTTGTGTTCCAAGTCTTTTACCCTGCGCTCAAGCGCTTTATAACTTAATTTTTTTTCCACACAAAAATTCCTTATTGTGTCCTTTATTTAAAATTTGAACTCACCTAACTTTAAGGAAAGCTCTTTCATGCCAAAAGGCTTTTGAATAAAGCCGTCACACCCCAGATTCAATATTTCTGCAGCCTTTCCGTTAATGCTGTATCCGCTGGAAAGCAGCGCCGATACATCCGGATTGATTTGTTTTAGCTTTTCATAAACCTCTTTGCCTCCAACATCCGGCATAATCATGTCTATGATCACAATATCTATTGTCTTCCAGTGATTACGATATGTTTCTATGGCCTCTTTACCACTGTTGGCGCCAATGGCTTTAAAGCCAAGTTTTTTAAGCATTTTCAACCCCACATCAATTATTATTTTTTCATCGTCAACCAGCAGCACGGTCCCATTGCCCTTAAGAACCTGCTGAGATTTTTCAGGTGTATTGATCACTTTTTTCAAAGATGCAGGCAGATAGATATTGAATGTGGTTCCCTGGTCCGGTTCACTGTACACATTGATAAATCCTCCGTGATTTTTAATAATCCCATAAGCCGATGCAAGCCCCAGTCCCGTACCCCGCTCTTTTTTTTTAGTTGTAAAAAACGGATCAAAAATTCGTTTGCTGGTGGCCTTGTCCATACCAATGCCGGTATCTGTCACTATAATCTTGACATAATTGCCGGGTCTGACTACAAAGGCTTTTGTGTAGCCATCATCAATCACAGTATTTTTGGTCTGAACATACAGATTTCCCCCATCCGGCATGGCCTGCCATGCATTCACAAATAAATTCATCAAAACCTGCTTGATCTGTCCCTGATCTATTTCAACCGCCCATATATTTTTTTCATATTTTTCCTGGATGGTAATTTCCTTTTTTACCCGCCCGAACATCCGGCTTTGATTTATGACAAGCTCATTCATATTCGCAGGTTTAACTTCAAATTTTCCGCCTCTGCTAAAGCCGAGAATCTGTTTTGTCAAATCAGCTGCATCGTTAACTAAATTCTCTATTCCCTTAAGAAGCTCAATATGTTCATGGTCACCATCTTTTTCTGACAACAACAAAGAGGCCCTGCCCTGTATCCCCATTAGAAGGTTGTTAAAATTATGGGCAATTCCGCCTGCCAGAGTACCGACAGCCTCCATTTTCTGGGCCTGAAACAATTGATTCTCAAGTTTCTTTTTATCCGTAATATCCCTGAAAACACCATTAATTCGAAGCACTTCTCCTTTATGGTCCTTAATCAATTTAAAACTGCATAACGCATCCCTCGGCTCCCCGTCAACTCGCTTGATTTTTATCTCGTAATCCTTTAAATATCCTTTTTCCATCATGCTTGACAGCATCCGCTCTCTATCCTTTATATTCAGATACAACTTGGCAATCGGCATTCCAATCAAATCATCAGGCGTTTTACAACCCATGATTGTGGCACAGGCAGGGTTGGCAGATCTGATCCTGTCGTCAGCACCAGAGGCCATCACCCCATCCGGGATGGATTCAAACAGCGTACGGTATTCTTTTTCGCTTTTGATAAGCGCCTTGTTTTTAAGATTTATTTCCTTGGTAATTCGGGTGACCTGTATCCTTAATACACTGATAACAATTACGAAAACAACTATGGCAAGCAGTGTGATTTGAAGAGCTATCTTAGCCCATCCTGGCAGAATTTTAATAAATTTACGGGCAATTTCTCCTTCAAAATATTTTTCCAGCAACTGGTAATAAATTGAGTTGTCATCGTTTTTAAGTTTATCCATGCGATGGTTTATTATTTTTACCAGATGCAAGGTTGTGGAAGCATCTCTGGGAAAGGCAAATTTCAGGTTAACGGGTTGGAAAATAATGGCTGTCTTTTTGATTGAAAAGTCTTTTGCATATTTATTTCCAAAATTTCTGTTTGTTATTCCGGCATCAGCGCTGCCTGTTTCTACAGCCTTAAAAACTTTTGCATAATCGGAAAGTTCAATCAAGGTACAATTCAAATTAAATTGATCGCATATCTCCCTTAATCCACCCGGACCTTCAAGGTTTACACTACCTTTAAGGACAGCAATTTTTTTATTATTTAGATCACGAATCGTTGCAATCTCTTTATTGGTTTTCTTAATATAAACCCGTGACCAGCTCATCAGAATCGGGGCTTTAGAAAATATAAACATTTTGCCCCGTTTTTCCGTAAAGGCCACGTCCGGCATAATATCAATTTCTTTAGCTTTTAGCCTGGCAAGTCCCTGGTCCCAGTTTCCTTTAATATATTTAATTTCGAAGTTTTCTTTCTTTGCGATATAAGACAAGAGATCCGGCCAGAAGCCTGTGACATTGCCATCTGCTTCAAAAGTAATTTTGGGTGGGTTCTCATAGGCCCCGACTTTTACCACTAACGGTTCCCGACCCAGGGCAGTATCACTAAAGATCAAACCCGTTAAAATCCAGAATAAAATAAAAATCAGATTCACAAAAAATATTCGCCCAAAGCACTGCCAAGGTCTCCCAATATTTATTGTTTGTATGAAAGTTGTCATATTTTATATTCTATCCTGCGACATTGCCATTCTCGATCTTCTGATGCGTCTTTCAGGTGAAGCAAACTGGGTTTCCATAAGCCTCCATTTATTTTCCAGGCAATATTATTGTAAAAATCGTTCCCTTGCCCACTACACTTTTAACATCAATTTTTCCCTTGTGTTCCTCAACAATATTATAGGCGATATTCATTCCAAGGCCGGTCCCCTGGCCGATCTCTTTGGTAGTAAAAAACGGATCAAATATTTTTGAAAGATTCTCTTTTTCAATACCGCATCCATTATCTGAAATGGTGACAACCACATATTTGCCCTCTTTTTTTGTCTGAATTTTTATTTCGCCCTTTTCTTTGATGGCCTGTGCCGCATTGACCAGAATATTCATGAACACCTGGTTTAACTTTTGCGGAAATCCTTCAACCATTGGAACTTGCCCGAAATCTTTCGTCACCGTGGCTTTGTATTTAATTTCATTATTAACAACATTTAACGTGGATTCCAGGCCTTTATTGATGTCAATAAGCATTTGCTGGTCATTGCCGGGATGAGCAAAACTTTTTAAATCCCCGACAATTTTCCCGACCCGGTCGGTTCCATCCTTGCAATCACTTAACAATTCCGGGATATCTTTTATGAGATAATCAATTTCAATATCTTTTTCATGTTCAAATACGGTTTGAACCTGTTTTTTAATTTCATCAGACAGGCTTTTCTGGTCGGATTTTTTTAATATTTTGCCAAGTTTCTGATAATACGCTATCAGAGCGTCAACATCTTTCATATAATCGCTGAGGGCATCCAGGTTGCTGCCGATAAACCCTATGGGATTATTGATCTCATGGGCGACCCCTGCTGCAAGCTGACCGATTGACGCCATTTTTTCAGATTGCAGTATCTGGGACTGTGTAGCCTTTAGATGCTCCAATGTTTCATCAAGTTTTTTATTCTTTTTTATCAACTCTTCCTGCAGTTCATGATGCTCGCTCTCAAGCTTTACAATTCTTTCGCCGGTTTTGATCCGGGATCGTAATTCATCAGGTTTAAATGGTTTGATAATATAATCATCAGCTCCGGCTTCAAACACTTCTACAAGGTCGGTCATTTTATCCTTTGCTGTTAATAACATGACATAAGAATATGTTTTTTTCTGGGATCCCCTGATTTTCCGGCAAAGCTGGATGCCATCCATTTCAGGCATCATCCAGTCAGAGATAATCATATCCGGTTCGTGTTCCAGAAATAACTGCCAGGCAAGTTTTCCATTTTCCGCTTCCAAAACTTCATGACCGATTTTCTTAATCGCTTTTTTAACCAAAAGCCGTGAAACATAATCATCTTCTGCGACAAGTATATTCATACATCACCCCAATTAATCGTATTTATATGTGATTTAAATCTTTGATATTCACTTTCCAGGTGCTTTAAATTTTTGTGTATCAATTCAAAATCACCAACATCCGTGTTTTTCTCCAACCCCAAGGCCGCCTCAGTGATTCCGTCAGCACCGATATTTAGTGCTGAACCCCTTAACGAATGAGCTTGAAGGGTTAATACTTTATAGTCTTTTTGCAAAACAGACTCTTTCATGACATCAAGTTTATCAGGCAGACCTTTAATGAATTCATTTAACAACATTTCAAGAAAGGATTTATCATCCATTGCCCTGTCAAGTGCTGCGTCAAGATTAAAAATATTGTCTTTTAGATACCCTGGTGTTTTTCCATTGGGTTTGTCTTTTTCCTGACCGGCCCACTTTTCTATCACTTTTAGTAATTTATCCGAAGTTACGGGTTTAAAAATATAATCATTTACAATTGCTTTGTTATTGTGCTTTCCATGATGTTCAGTCATCACAAGGATAATAATTTTTTCAAAGCCGTTCTTCTTTTCAAGCTTGCGTATCATTTCTATAGCTTTAATAGATTCCGGTTCCGGCGGGGGTGGCTCTTCTATCAGAATAATATTAAACCGGCCGGTTTCAAAAACTTCTGCGGCCCGGGTCACGTTTTTAGCAGTCTCAACCGCATACCCTGATTTATTCAATATATTCTTAACAATTTTCCCATTGACTATACCGGGATCAATAATAAGAATCTGAAGACGTTGTTTCTTATTTTCTTTTAAAAAATGGCGGGTAATAATTTGATTTGTTTTTTGCCCCCTCATTGCCAGGGCCGTGGTGATACAATTAAAAACCAGGGTGGGATTAACCGGTTTGGGCAGGTATCCCTGTACGCCGATTTTTTTCAACCGGGCGATGTCACCACGCTTTCCCATGGATGACAGCATGATCAAAATCATTTCAGACAAATCAGGATTGGATCTGATCTTGCCTGCAAGCGTTTCACCATCCATCCCGGGCATTTGCATATCAATCAGAACGATATCAAATTGCCGGCCGGCCTGTCCGGAAGGTGTGAGTTTTTCCAGGGCACGCTCTGAACTTGCCGCTTCATCAAACAGGCAGCCCCGGGATTTTGCAAGCTCCTTGATTATGAGACGGTTGGTTGCATCGTTGTCTACTATGAGCAGCTTTTTACCCTTAATGGTTTTGGGAATGCTGATGTGAGCCTTTGGATCAGGGGACTGTTTTTCAAATTCCATGGTAATACCGAATATTGATCCTTGTTCAGGGGTGCTTTTAACATCAATTTTTCCCCCCATTAAATAAACAAGCCGACTTGAGATACTCAATCCTATTCCTGTCCCGCCATATTTTCGGGTGGCACTGCCGTCTGCCTGCAAAAAGGATTCAAATATGGTATGAAGCTTGTCCTGTTCAATACCGATTCCGGTATCCTCCACTTCAAACCTGAGGGTCGCATGGGTTAGATTTTCCTTAACAAGAACTACAGAAACCTTAATCTGGCCCTGATCGGTAAATTTCAATGCATTTTCCAAAAGATAATTCAATATCTGACGCAGCCTTTCAGGATCTCCTTTAAGCAGTGACGGGACCAGGTTGTGGACAGACACGATGAAGTTCAATCCTTTTTTATCCACCTTGGCTGATATTGCTTTTTTGACTGCATCCATTGTTGTTCTCAAATCAAAATCAATAATGTCGCATTTAATTTCACCAGACTCAATTTTTGAAAAATCAAGTATATCCGTAATTACTATCATGAGTGAGGTCGCACTTTTTTGCAAGGCTTCAACATATTCGTGCTGTTCATTACTCAAAGGGGTGTTTTGTAACAGATCTATCATTCCCAAAACTCCATTCATTGGAGTTCTGATTTCATGGCTTACATTGGAAAGAAAATCGCTCTTGGCCTGGTCGGCCTTAAAGGCTTCCCGGCGTGATTGAATGATGTCTGTTATATCCTGCAAGGTCACCACCATACCATTGAATCTGCCTTTTGCATCCTTCAGCACGTCCGCACTTAACCTGACATGAATATTTCCTTTATTCTTTGTTTTTCTGACAGTTTCAAGGCCAAATACGGCCTTTCCGGAAAGCACCTGTTCTACTGCTTTTTTTGTCTGTTTCCGGGTTTGTTCGGGGACAAAATCAATCCGTTGTCCCATCAATTCATCACAACGCCACCCAAACACTCTTTCAAAGGCAGGGTTGATATAGGTGGCAAGCCCGTCTTTGTCATAGGCAACAATGGGATCACCACAACTGTCAATGATCTTTTTTAATGTTGCTTCATTTTGTTCCAAGCCATTGTTAGAAATAATGAAATTTCCTTTTCACCTTACTTTATTCGAAGATAATCCCGCCACAGGGGTATTTTATCCAGCAACCCGATATTTTCCATATATTTTGTATCAAGACCATTGAGTTTTTCCCATCCTCCGGGCTGGAGCTGTTCATGATGCTCCATCAGTTCCGCCACATGCACCAGTCCGCAAAGTTCAAATTCTCTGGTATTGATTTTTGCAGGATTATGATGAAACGCAATGCCTTCAATAATATTTTCCGGTAATCCCCAGAGTCCTAAAAGATATGCGCCTACCTCACCATGGGTCACACCGAAAATTTGACTTTCCGCCTTAAAAACAGGCATTTTTTTTTGCCGAACCACTTCCAGAACACCTTTATATTCATCAGGATAGTGTTCAACCAAAATCAGTTTTCCCAAATCATGAAGACTTGAAGCTATCATGGCATTATCTGTTTTTTCCTTATCCATTTTTTCCAGTTTGGCTATTTTTTTGGCAATCACCCCGGTTTTGACACAATGGTCATGAATTTTATCAACCGAAATAATAGATAATGCACTTTTGCTGAACCTGGAAAACACTTCAATCCCCAGGACAAGGGTTTTCACTATATCGATACCCAACAGGACAACGGCTTCCTGTACATTTGATATGTGCCTGGGCATTCCAAAAAATGATGAATTCACCAGTTGAAGCACTTTAGCTGTCATTCCCATATCTTTTGCAATAATCTCACCCACACTTGCAGCAGAGGCATCGGATGATTGCAGTTCACTAATAATCTTTGCATACAAAGAAGGGATACTGGGCATGGTCTCTATGCCGCCCAGCAACTGCTGTAATGCTTTTTTATTTAAAAGATCACGCAAAGAACAGGATCGGGTTATGGTTGTGACAAGAATTTGCTTTTCACAAGGTTTGGAAAGGTATTGGTGAGCTGATTTTACCGATTTCATAATCATTTCCCGGTCAGAATGGCCTGAAAGAATAATTCTCACCATCAAGGGATATTTTTCCTGAACAATTTTCAAAAGCCTTGCCCCATCCATCTCGGGCATGCGCATATCTGAAACAATGACATCAAATGATTGCTTTTCAAGTAAGTTCAGCGCATTGCTCCCGCCCTGGGAAAATACCATATCCCAATACTTTCTCATGGGCCTTAGGCTTCTTTGAAGTCCCTTTAAAATATTGGGTTCATCATCAACAAATAAAATTTGTCTTTTCATATTCTCATTCCTCAAGGTTAATTTGCTTTGGGAAGGCTTATCGTAAATGTTGTTCCTTTTCCGGACCGGGTATGAAACTTAATTTTACCTTTATGCTTATCAACGATAACGCAATGGGAAATTGCCAGGCCCTGGCCGGTTCCTTTCCCGACCTTTTTGGTTGTAAAAAACGGATCAAATATTTTATTTTGTGCCTCTTTGGGAATTCCCGCGCCGGTATCTGTGATTAAAATCTGTATTTCATCGTTCTTGTTTTTTGTCTGAATGGTAATCCTGCCCTTTCCTTCAGTATGATCGCCCAGGACATCGGCAATGGCATGACTTGCATTAATGATCATATTTAACAGCACCTGGTTGATTTCACCCGGATTGCAGGGAACCCTCGGCAATTCGTCATCAAAATCACAAATAAGGTCTGAAACATATTTCCATTCATTTTTAGCTACGGTTACCGTATTTTCAATGGACTGATGAATATCAGTCATTACCCGTTCCTCACCACCCGGGTGGGAAAACTCTTTCATGGATTTAACGATTTTACTGACTCGTTCAACCCCTTCAAGGGATTGCGAAATAGCCAGAGGAACTTCGCCGGCCAGAAATTCCAGGTCAGCATCCTTGATCATGGATTCCATATCTTTAATTAACTGCTTATCAATCTTTCCCTTTCTTGCGGCTTCCAGAAGATCTTTAAAATTATCTATAACCCCGTTCAAATCTTCAAATGCATCCTTAACAAAATTCGTATTGTCACCAACATACTGAATCGGGGTATTGATCTCATGGGCAATGCCTGCTGCAAGCTGTCCTATGGATTCAAGCTTCTGGGCCTGGGAAAGTTCAGCTTCAAGCATCTTTCGCTCGGTAATATCGACAATGGTTCCTTCTATTCCCAGCAGTGTTCCGTCATGGTCTTTTCTAAAATGCGCATTAACAAGAATAGGAGCAGGGCTGCCATCCTTTCGCTTCATTTTCACTTCATAGGCTGATACTGCCCCGTGTTTATTGATTTGTTCAAGCAATTCATCCCGGTCGTCAGGATTCTGATAAAAACGGGTCATCTCAAGCCCGTCTATCTCTTCAAAAGAATTGTAACCCATTATTTTGACTGCAACCGGATTGGCCATGATGATTTTACCATCCATACCTGCCCTGTAGAACCCTTCCTGGATATTGTCAAAAATAGACCTGAATTGTTCTTCGCTCTTTTCAAGCTCTGATGTTGTCTGTTCAAGATGCTTTATTTTTTCCTCAAGCTCTATTTGCTGTTCCCTGATTATTTTTTGATATTCCCAAATTTTTAATGCATTGGCGATACTGATTCTAAGCTGGCTGGGTTTTACAGGCTTGACAAGATAGCTGAAAGCACCATTTTCTATGGCCTGTTCACTTGTCTTTAAGTCATCACTGGCTGATAGCATGATCACAATAATGTTTTCGTATGTTTCAATGATAAATTTTGTCAGATCAAGTCCGGATTCTCCCGGAAGACCGATATCGCATAACACAATTTCAACCTTATTTGATTTAAGACATTTCCTTGCTATGGATGCATCACTTGCTTGAAAAATCTTATACTGCTCAATCTTCTCAAGCATTTTCCGGGTAAGTTTCATCTGAACCGGATTGTCTTCAACTATTAAAATTCTATAGGTCATGGCAGAGAACTTCCAATACCTTAAGCTTTTCATCTATAAAATAATTTTGAACGCTTTGACGAATAATATAAATTCAGTATAAAAAAAACTCTCTTGATATTCAAGAACTATTCTCAATCCACCTTTCCACATAGTCGGCAACCTCTTCCCAGTTTTCCTCACCAATCAACCAGTGGGAATGGTTCTCAAATTCTTTGAATATTGCAACGTGATGATATTTAGCAGCAATTTTTCTGACAATAAACGCAGGGACAATCCTGTCTTTTGAAGCGGTAACAATCAACATCGAGCTGGTGATTTTTGTTTCATCCACCCTTGATGCCTTATTGGGATCCAAAGGCCAGAGACCAATCTCAGAAGCCGCCTGACCAGACTCGTAAACCAGTTTTTGATATTCTTTTTTTTGCTCGGATTCCGGCAAATGATGCAAAAAAGCCCAGACAGCTCTTTCAAAGGGTATCCTGTGGGCTTTTTTCCAAAATCCCCATTGGGAAAACATGCTTAAAAAACATTTAAACACCGACCATGAAATAGCATGAATCCCGGCAGGGGGTGCAGGGGTTAAGAGCACTGATTTTTCGGCAAGGCCTTTTGCCGTCAGCATCTGAACAAGAAGCCCCCCCATGGAATGTCCCATAAGAATCGGCTTTTTTTCAAACTTTTGAATATATGCTTCAAGGTCTTCAACATAATCCAAAAGACTTGTGGTTCCCAACTCTTTTGGAACAGGATCCAACGGATCAATATCATGATGCCTTAATACCGGGACATGGCAGGTATATCCCTTGTCTTCAAAATAGGATTTAAAAAATGTCCAGCACCAGCTGCCGCCCCACATGCCATGCACCATTACAATATCATTTGTCATTTATCACCTGCTGTTTCAGTGTCAGGCACTATTTTAAGATTGTTTTCCTGTCATCTTATCTATCAAAACTTTTATCACAATCGTTTTTTCAAGCATCTCATCCGGAAACTCAAATATCCTGTCTGAATACTGTGACATAATAATAGTTAAGCCTTTTATCTTTTCTTCCAAACTATCCAGCAATAGTGCATTGCCTGACCCGATAACACTTTTATATTCAGCTCCCCATTTACAGGCTGTTTTTGCCTTTTTAAACTTGATGAGTTGATCAAATTCAAAACAGACATTGGGATTTTTTTTTATCAAATCAATCTTTTGCCCCTGCTTTGCACTATGGAAAAAAAGAGTTTTATTCTTATACCCAAAATTCATCGGAACAATATAAGGCTTGTCGCCGTCCACCATTGCCAGACGGCAGACATTGCTTTGCCGTATAATTTTTTCTATCTGATTTTGGTCTGTAATTTCTTTTTCTTTTCTTCTCATGCCAATGCTCCTTGAAATAATCTGAATTCTGATTGAGATAGGCCTCTCACTCCTGTTGGGCGCTCAATTCCATCATGGCAATCTGATCCGCCGGTTATTAAAAGATGATATTTTTTTGCCCAGGATTTCATCAATTCCTGATGTTCTTTTGTATGACCGGGATAATAGACTTCCAATCCTTGAATACCCGCTTCAATAAATTCCGGCAGAATTCTTTTAACAATTTCAAGGGACGGCAAAACTTCCTTATAATGCCCTTTGCCCGGAAAAGATCCGGCTGCCGGATGGGCCAGGACTGCAACAATTTTATTTTCCCGGATAAAATCAATCACTTCTTCTAATTTAATCCCCGAAGGCAGATAGGCTATGCTGTCATTTCCAATGATTGAATTAACGGTATCACCATCTGTAATTCCAAAGTATTGCTTTAATGCAATGGCAAAGTGACGCCTTGTGGCATTATCACTTAATGAAGCGATATCTTCAAATTTTAAATCCCTTTTTAATAAAGCCTTTTTCCTGCCGGGTCCGAAGATTTTATTGATTTCATCAACCCTTGCCCTTACCAGTTTTTCTCCCCTTCCCCGGGCCAGAATTGTTGTAAATCCTTGCACAAAATCATCGTCCAAGAGCCTTGCGGCTTTAAAATAGCACAACAGATGAAGTGTTCCCGTAAAATAAGGCCGCTTAAACCGAATGGAGACTTCAACACCCGTAATCACCTCAATATTGTATTTTTTCCCTGCTGCCACTGCATTTTTCAACCCGTTTAATGTATCATGGTCAGTGATACCAATTGCCTTTATCCCAAGTGTTCTTGCCTGTTCAACGATCTGATCAGGTGTAAAATCGCCATCAGATGCCGTGGTATGATTGTGTAAATCCGCAAATATCTCTTGATCCATACTTTTCCTTACATTTGACCGATCTTAATTTATTTAACTATATACCTGGTTTTTATACTGGTTATTATAAAAACACAATCTAACTTTTTTTCCAAAAAAAATAAGATAATATTTGAATTTTGCAAATTTAATGGTAGAAGGGAAAAATACTCTTTTAATAATATTAATTTGGAGACAGTGATTAAAATGCTTAAAACCGGTAAAGATATAGACATTATTGATGAACTTGGAAAAGTG